>PWIY01000222.1 GCA_003560215.1 Bacteroidales bacterium
GCTGCTTTTATGGGCGAACAACCCGTTGTTTCGCCGCAGCACCCCTCAGAACCCTTTATCCCGGTTAATCAGGATCTGTTGCTTGCCGGATCGGGCAGAAGCTGTGAATTATTCTGCCTGAAGCAAACCAGGAAGATTCTGCAGGATTCAATGCCGTCACAGACAAAAGTGGCCCGGATGGCCCGTCTGTTTGAAGGAGAAGGTGAAAAAGAGCCCATGGCCTTGCAGATGCTGCGTTTTTATAACCTGGAAAACCGGCAGCGGAGTTTTGTGGAAGGCAGGGAGCGGCTTGCTCACCGGCCAAAATCATCAGTTTTAAAAGAAGATATGCCGAAAAAGACAACCAAAAAACCACCAAAAAATCAGGATACCTTGCATAAGGTCAAATACATTGGATACCTGGCAGGTATACTGCTGGTTGGCTACATGGTGTATGACCTGTTTCTTTATGATCCGAAGCCGGCGGTAAATATCCCGATTGTGACGGAGGAAGCGGAGGCGGAGGTTGAATCACCTGATGACACCCTTTCGCTGGCCCTGGAAGAACCCCGTGCCCTGCCTGAAGATATACCTTATACCGTTCGTGGAGGAGATACCTGGGGGAGGATTTATACCCAGTTTGGCGTGTGTTCGTGGTTTATTATCAATCACCCTCCGAATACGGGACGTTTTGGTCGTGACGGTGCCCTGATTGCTGATACCCGTTTGCAGATACCGGTCAGGTATTCAGGTGATCCTGACCTGAATCCCCACTATTATACGGAATTTTCTACCGAGGTGGTCGGTCCATCCTGTGAAAATGCCGGCCAGGAACTGCTGGATCGTTTTCAGGAAATGATCGACACCCAATAACCCAAAGTCATGCCTGTATCCGGAGATGTGTTGTTCCTGGACACTGCCCACCCCTTGCTTTTTTCTGAGCTGGAGGAGTTGGGATACAACTGCATTCATGATCCGGAAATTACCCGTGAAAAGATGCTTGAGATAATGCCTGGTTTGACCGGTATTATTGTCCGAAGTAAATTCTTTTTGGGAAAGGAAGAACTCCGGCATGCAGATAATTTGCGTTTTATTGGTCGTGTGGGAAGTGGCCTCGAAAACATTG
The DNA here is from genome assembly GCA_003560215.1 of Bacteroidales bacterium. Lineage (GTDB taxonomy): Bacteria > Bacteroidota > Bacteroidia > Bacteroidales > UBA7960 > PUPG01. The sequence goes on from PWIY01000222.1 coordinate 1,106, forward strand.
ATGTGGAATATGCAGGACACAAAGGCATTGCCTGCCTGAATTCACCTGAAGGGAACTGTGACGCTGTAGGTGAACATGCCACGGGAATGCTCTTGTCGCTGGTCAATTTGATCTGTAAGGCTCACCGGGAGGTTTGCAATGCTTCCTGGAAGCGGGAGGAGAACAGGGGGACGGAGCTCAGGGGCAAAACCATGGCCATTGTTGGTTATGGTCATACGGGAAGTGCTTTTGCGCGCTGCCTTTCCGGTTTTGGGATGGAGGTTCTGGCTTATGACAAGTACAAGAAAGGCTTTGGTTCACGAGGGGTTGTGGAAACCAATATGGAAGAGATTTTTCGATCTGCCGATTTTTTAAGCCTGCATGTTCCGCTTACTGATGAAACCCGTTATCTTGCAGATTATGATTATCTGAACCGTTTTAAAAAAGATATTTTCCTGGTCAACACCTCACGGGGGCCGGTGGTAAATACCGCGGATCTCTGCCGGGCACTGCGCTCGGGCAAGGTGAGGGGAGCCGCGCTTGATGTTTTGGAATATGAGCATCTTTCTTTTGAAAACCTGGATCTGTGGGATCTGCCCGAACCTTTCCGATTTCTGGCCGGCCACCCCAGGGTAGTGCTTACACCACATGTGGCGGGCTGGACGCACGAATCTCATGTGAAACTTTCCAGGGTTCTGGTGGAGAAAATCAGGAAACTGACTGACTGACTGATGGCCCGGTTTTATTTGCTGACAAGCAACTGAAGGGTGGTTCGGCTTCTTTGCTCCATCACAATCTCCATTCCCCTAACCAGCTCATTCAGCCGGACGTTTTCGTAATGCCTGACGGTGATCAGCTGCAACCCGTCGTTATAGCGAATGTTGAAATTCTGCTTCAGGTCATTGAGCAATGCAGGTGTTTTGGTCTTGTCAAGATCAAAACAGACTGAAAAACTGATGGCAGAATTCTGCATCAGGTTGATCCTGACCCCGTTCCGTGCAAAATCTGCAAATATCCGCGACAGGTTATCTTCGGCAATAAAACTGAAGTCTTTTGGAAAAATGGAAACCAATACCTGGTTGAACTTGAAAATGTATGAGGGGCAGGCGCCGTCACCGGCGGTATTATCATCAATGACCGATCCGCCTGAATCAGGATTTTCAAAAGACCTTACCTTGAGCGGGATGCCTTTGCTGAGGAGTGGCTTGATGGTTTTGGGATGAATCACCGTGGCGCCGTAATAGGATAATTCAAGCGCTTCCTGGTAGCTGATGTTTTTCAGGAGAACAGCGTTTTCCAGCAGCTTGGGGTCTGCATTCAGCAACCCGGGGACATCCTTCCAGATAACCACCTCTTTGGCCTGAAGGGCGTAAGCAATAATGGCAGCAGTGTAGTCGGATCCCTCTCTTCCGAGTGTGGTGGTGAACCCCTGGGGCGTTCCGCCGAGAAACCCCTGGGTAATCACCAGGGAAGGGGTGTCTTGCCCGGTGCCCGGCTTCAGGAATGGGGAAAGCTGTTCCTGTATGGTTTGAACACTCATGATCCAGTCTACCCGTGCATCCCTGAAAGTGGCATCAGTAATAACCAGCTTCTGGGCAGGGTATAAACGATTCGACAGCCCGGTTTCGGTTAAGTAAGTGCTCAGAATCTGAGTGGAAACCATTTCCCCTGTGGAAACGATGCGATCGTATTCGTAGTTGTAGTTATTTCCCGGTTTTTCACTGATGTAATAATAAAGGTGGTAAAAGAGTTGCTCCAGGGTGTTGAAAACGGGATGGGTCCGGTCGGAAAACAACCCGGCGGCAATTTCAATATGGCGGTTCTTGATCTGTGTGAACTCCTCCATCATGGCTTTCCGGTTGCCTTCCATGAAGTGTGCGCAAAGTCGTTCCAGGGCATTGGTGGTTTTGCCCATGGCTGATAATACAACCACCAGCGGACCCGTACCATGATGATCCCTGATGATCCTTGCCACATTTTTTACCGAATCGGGATCTTTTACGGAAGCCCCGCCAAACTTGAATACACGCATTGAAACTTTGTTCAGAAAAGTGATCTATGCAAAGTTAAAAAAATACTTTCAGGCATTAAGAACAATCCCCGGCCTGACAGTCAGAACCGGGGATCAAAAATAAAAGGAAAATATAGAGATTGATAATGGCCTTGTTTTACTGCTCTTTCAGTGCTTCCATCAGTTTCTTGCGTGTAAAGAAGATGCGGCTTTTTACCGTGCCGATGGACAGGCCCAGTTCGTCGGCGATCTCTTTGTACTTATAACCCTGGTTGTACATTTCAAAAGGAGTCCGCTGTTCGGGGCTGATGCTCTTGATGGTGTTTCTGATCTCCTTTGTGGTGTATTCCGAGTCAGGCAACCCGATACTGCTTTCCTTCGACAGATTCAGGTAGTACAGGTCGTCAGTTTTATCCAGGATGGTGTTTTTCCTAACACTCTGACGGTAGTTGTTGATAAAGGTGTTTTTCATGATGGTGAAGGTCCAGGCTTTCAGGTTGGTGTTCGCCGTGAACTTTTCCCGGTTGGTCAGTGCCTTCAGGTATGTTTCCTGCACAAGATCCTGGGCGTCTTCATAGTTGGATGTCAGTGTGTAGGCGAAATATTTAAGGTTGTTTTGTAAACCCATCAGCTTATAGTTGAATTCGAGTGTTGTCATGGCGATAGCTTTTAGGTTGTTTAATAATTTCATTTCAAAGTTAAACAGAAAAAATGAATCTGCAAGCGTTTTTTATTTTTTTAACAAAACTCATGGGGTAAAAAAGGCTGTTTGTTTACCTATGGTGTTGTTTTGATAGGTAAAATTAAGCAACAAAATACTTAAATGAAAATTTTTGAATATAATATTTGTTAAATGAATATTTGATTTTATATGTTATATCGCTGCATAAAACATTTTTCAGCCATGACCGATCTCCGGGAAGTCAGGCAAAATCAGGGGAGTAAGGTTAATGGGAAAAGCTTGAAAGGAAAGCTTGAAAGGAAAGCTTGAAAGGATTGGTGCGCTAACAGTTGAAACTGTGAATGGGACAGAAAGGTGCACTGGAAACAAACAAAAGAGTAAACCCAAAGGCTGATCGGGAAGAAAAGTTAACTGATTTGCATGAGTTCCTTGAAGTGCTGCACATCCTTTACCGGTATTACGTTGGGGGGCAAGGCAGACTGGTACTTCCGGATCTGGCCTCCTGTGATGTAGATGGTCTTGTTTAGAAAACTTTTGGATAATTTGTCCAGGTATTCGGGTATTTCCCGGGCTGAAAGGGCTGCTATAAAATAAGTGAAAAGGAAATCTACCTGTTTGATCTTTGCCACCTCTTTCAGGTCATTGAAGGGCACCGATTGCCCGAGGTAGATCACCTGAAAGCCGCTTTTCCTGAGGAGGTAGTGGTAGAAAAGAAGGCCAAGTTCGTGGAGCTCCTGTTCGGGCAAATACAACAAAAAGGTTTCAGATGTTTCTTCACCGGAGCGAACCTGGCTGTCGATGGCAATGATCAGTTTTTGCCGGATCAGGTTGGTGACATAGTGTTCCTGTGCCGGATGGATCGTGCCGGCCAGCCAGAGCACTCCTACCTTTTCAAGAAAAGGGTAAAGGATATCAGTAACGGTTTTCTCAAAACCCAGCCTCAGGATGGCATTGTTCAGAACCTGTTCAAAAGTGGCCTCATTCATGTCAATCATTGAGACCGTCAGGTTTTTGATGTGATCCTCATGGCTGCCCCCGTCCTGGGTTATTTCCGAGACTTTGTCATTGATTTCACGGCGGTCCATCGCGGCAATCTTCGATATCCTGAACCCGTGGTTGTAAAGTGTGCTGATGTTCAGCAGTTTTTTCAGATCCTCGTCGCTGTAGCAGCGGATATTGGTTTTTGTCCGGTCAGGGGTAACGATATTGAAGCGCTTCTCCCACATCCTGATGGTATGGGCTTTGATGCCTGAAAGCTTTTCAAGATCTTTAATGGAGTAGCAGTTCATGGATTAAGAATAATTAATAAATCGTGCTCCGGTCATAAAACCTTTGATTCTGTAGTTTCTTGCACAATTACATTCTTTTAACGGGAATAATTGTAAAAAGTTCAATGGGAATTCTGAAAAATAATCCTTATATTGGCAGTTCGGAATATCCTTTTTTCTTAAAATATATTTATATGGAAACAAACACGCTAGAAATCACAGAGCAGCCAGAGGGTTTGGGGTTTACCAGTATCAGAGAACTGGTAAACCAGACCCTGAAAAAA
>PWIY01000079.1 GCA_003560215.1 Bacteroidales bacterium
CCCGAAGGACAGATATAATGGCAGGAGCCACATTCCATACAGTCCATAATGCGTTCTTCCTCAGACTCCTCCAGGCGCTGCTTGTCTGAAAGTATGGCCAGCAGGTAAGGTTCAAGCCCCATGGGGCAAACCGTTACGCACTTGCCACAGCGAATGCAATTTTGTACCGGTGGGCGGTGTGTTTCATCCCGTGTAAATACGAGAATTCCTGAGGTTCCCTTGGCCACGGGGGCATTGAGGTCGTTAAGCGCCTTCCCCATCATCGGGCCGCCATTGACCACTTTCCCTGTATTTTCAGGCAACCCGCCGGCCGCATCAATCAGTTCCTGTACGGAAGTACCGATACGCACCATATAATTGGAGGGTTTTTTCAGTGATGAACCTGATACGGTCACCACCCTCCCGATCAGCGGCTTGTTTTTCTGCACCGATTCATATACGGCAAAGGCAGTACCCACATTGTGTACCACACAACCCACCTCAACGGGAAGTTTGCCCGAAGGAACCTCCCTTCCGGTAACTGCCCGGATCAGCTGCTTCTCCGCGCCCTGGGGGTATTTTACTTCCAGGGCCTCCACCGAGATCCCATCCCATTCTGCAGCCAGCTTAGTCAGGTGACTGATCGCATCGGGTTTGTTATTCTCCACCCCGATAATGGCTTTATCAACGCCCAGTGCTTTCATCTGGATGGCGATCCCCACCATGAGCTCCTCCCCTTTCTCAAGCATCAGGCGATGATCCGATGTGAGGCAGGGCTCGCACTCCACACCGTTTATGATCAGGTAATCGACTGTTTTTCCTTTGGGAACTTTCAGTTTCACATGGGATGGGAAAGTGGCGCCACCCAGGCCGACTATGCCATGGTCATGGATGCGCTGAATGATCTCCCCGGCATTCATGCTGATGTCTCTGATCAGGGCCTCATCACGATCTATCCCTTCTGCCCATTCGTCTCCCTCCACATTGATGATCACCGCATTCCTGCGATAACCACTTGCATCGATGATGCTGTCAATTTTTGCCACGCTGCCTGATACGGAAGCATGAATATTTGCCGAGATAAATGATTCGCCTTTGGCGATCAGCTGCCCGGTCAGCACCTTGTCACCCTTGGACACCACAGGCACTGCAGGGGCGCCCAGATGCTGAGACAGCGGAATGGCCACCGTTTTGGGCAAAGGCAGGGTTTCAATGGCTTGTTTTTCTGCAAGTTTATTCTCCGGTGGGTGAACACCGCCTATGGCAAAAGTTTTCAAGACGTCATTGTTTTTGGTTATACATTCAATCGGTCTTACGCGGGCAACAGACATTCACTGACATACAGCTACTGACGTAACGCCATGCGTCTGCTGACACACCGTTATGCTTCAGCTTTGGTTTTATCTTTATCCGCCCTGGGCTTCCTTGGCGGGAAATTCAGTTCATGAATGGCATTTGTGGGGCATACCGGCGGGCACTTGCGGCAAAGTGTACATTTGTTGTAATCGATATACGCCAGGTTGTTTTCCAGGGTAATGGCATCGAACTTGCACTCCTTGACACATTTGCCGCAACCGATGCAGGCAACCTTGCAGTTTTTACGGGCCACACCACCTTTTTCCTCATTGATGCAGGACACAAATATGCGGCGATTCTTTTTCCCCTTTTTCCGCATCTCAATGATATCCCTCGGACAAGCTTTTACACATGCCTGGCAGGCCACACATTTGTCATCAAGAATGACGGGCAACCCGGTTTTTTCATCCATATACATGGCATCAAAGTCGCAGGCCCTGACACAATCGCCGCAACCCAGGCAACCATAAGGACATCCGCCCTCACCGGCAAAAAGGCTATGGGCGAACAAACAAGTCATGGCCCCCTCATACTGAACCTTTGGAGGCGCAAACTCCCTTGTGCCGCTGCAGCGAACCACGGCGATCATCGGCACCTGTTCGCCGGCCTCCAGGCCAAGGGCACCTGCAATCTCATCCATGACCTCACTTCCCCCGGGAGGGCAACTGAACCCTTCAAGGCTCTCTGCCTTTACAATGGCCTCCGCCAGTGCACGGCAACCAGCCAATCCGCAGCCACCGCAATTGGCACCGGGAAGCAAATCCTCCACCTCATCAATGCGGGGATCTTCGATCACCCTGAACTTCTGTGCTACGATAAATAAAATAACGGCAGCTACACTACCAATGGCTGCCAGTGAGATAACAGAAAATACTGTGACTTCATTGAATAAATCGCTCACTGTTCCGGATTTTGTTAGTGAATGCAATAAATGTATCTGCTGTTTCAAACAGCGTTGTTAAGAGCGTATCTGCCACTAAAAAGCGGCCGGGATCAAGAACTCATCATCAGCGTCAAACGGCCTGAATTATGCATAAGAAGAATGCACTTAACGATGGCAAAAATAGAAAACATAATGAAAACCCCACCCCCTTTGAAGGCTTTTTTAAATACGGGTAATGCATTGACAACCAATAACCTAAGACGCAAACTCAGGACGCTAAGACCATAATTTACTGAAAAACAATTCATTACAGTATAGTTTAGAATTCATCTAAATTTTTTTGTTGTTAACATATTAACATCTCAGGTTATAGTGCAAACAAAAAATGTGCAGGCAAATTACAATATGTCCCCCTGCCGGCGGAGTCTGATCCCGGCAGCCGCAAGACATGCCAACGGCATTTTTTACCCCGGCAGAATAATAAATGACATACAATGCCTGAGAGAGTTTTTGTAACTTTGCAGGTACATGAATGGCAAAAAATCAGACCGGATTGAGCACCCTGGCGTTGTTGAACGGGTGAAGAACAACAGGGTTTTTGTGCAGATCGAATCACAGGCGGCCTGTGGTCACTGCCAGGCAAAAAGCTACTGTGGAATGGTGGAGTCTGCCGGGAAAACCATTGAGGTCGTGTCAGATCAGGCAAACCGGTATGAACCGGGCCAGGAAGTCATGGTTGCCATTGCCCGGTCCCTTGGATACAAGGCCCTCCTGCTCGGATACATATATCCCTTTTTGTTATTGCTGTTTACCCTCTTTGCCGTCACCCTGATTACCGGCAATGAAGCCATGGCAGCCCTGGCGGCTGCCCTCCTGATGGTTCCGTATTACGGCATTCTTTACCGCCACAGGGAAAAACTCCGGAAAACCTTCACGTTCCGGATCCGGGAAGCACCTGCCGTGAACTACAGGGAAACTTAGAATTGCATATTGCAATCGGATTTATTTCAGCATATTATCAAAAACAACCAACAATGAAACATACAAACACATTCAAATACCTGCTTCTTTTTCTTGCTATTCCGGCCTTGCTGGCTTTCAGTCAGTGCGACAGGGTATTACAAAACGAAGAACACCATGATGTCTATGTAGTGATGTTATCCATGGATGGGTTCCGGTGGGATTATGCCGATCGTGCGCATACCCCGAACCTGGATCGGATTGCACGGAACGGGGTCAGGGCCGAATATGTGATCCCGGCATTCCCCAGCAACACTTTCCCCAATCATTATACGATGGCCACAGGCCTTTACCCCGATAACCACGGCCTGGTGAACAATAATTTTTACTGCCCTGTGCTGGACATGACATACACGATGCGCGACAGGGAAGCGGTTGAAAATGGTGTTTTCTACGGGGGAGAACCCATCTGGGTCACGGCAGAGAAGCAGGGCATGACCTCTGCATCCTATTTCTGGGTCGGATCTGAGGCCCCCGTGCAGGGGATACAACCCACTTACTGGAAAGAGTACAATGTACAGGATCCGTTTGCTGCACGCATCGACACCGTGGCAACATGGCTTCAGCTTCCCAAAGAACAACGGCCACAGCTTATAACTTTCTATTTCAATGAACCCGACAGCAGGGGCCACTATACCGGCCCGGATAGTCCGGAAATTGACGTGCTGGTAGAGGAACTGGACAGCCTGGTGGGGGTTATGCTGGATAAATTTGAAACCCTTCCGGTAGCTGACCGGCTGAACCTCATTGTTACATCCGACCACGGCATGACCGAAGTGAGCATGGATAAATATGTGGATCTTGAGCAGTACATAGACCGCGACTGGCTCGACATTGCCTTCAGAAGTACGGCCATGATGATGTGGCAACCTGAGGAAGGGATGACCGACAGCATTTACAATATTCTGAAAGATGCGGACCACCTGAGTATCTGGAAAACAGGGGAGCTTCCTGAGGGGCTGAACTTTGGCCACAACCCCCGCACACTTGACCTGGTGGTACTGGCAGATTCCGCCTACAGCATCGGATGGGGAGAACCCAGTGAGCATTTCAATACCGGGGGCGCCCATGGCTGGGACAACCTCAACAAAGACATGCATACCATCTTCTACGCCCAGGGGCCGGCTTTCAAATCGAATCACACACACCCGCCATTTGAACTTGTTGACCTTTACCCGCTGATAACCCGCATTCTCGGACTGGATCCCGCGCCTGTCGACGGAAAGATTGAACGGGTGGAAGGGATGCTAAAGTAGCCTGACCATATGGGCAACAGGATGCATACACGGTTTCCTTCAGGGGAGGTTGACATTGGCGGTATTCCGCTCGGCCAGGCCCATCCTGTCCGTGTACAATCCATGACCAACACTTCCACCACAGATGTGAAGGCAACAGTAGATCAATGCCTCAGAGGCTTTGACGCCGGAGCTGATTACATGCGTATCAGCGTGCCTGACAGTGCATCCATGGAAAGCCTGAAAAGAATCCGTCTCGGGCTAAACCACTGCGGATGTAAGAAACCCCTGATTGCAGATATTCATTTTCGTGCTGAACTGGCCATTGAAGCAGCGAAAATCGTGGAAAAGGTCAGGATCAACCCGGGGAACTACACCCCGATGAAACCGGGCAAAGCTGCATGGACCAGGGCATGCGGGCAGGAGGAACTTGAAATTGTCCGCTCCCGGCTTGCCCCCCTGGTAAGGATTTGCCGCGAACACGGAACAGCCATCCGGGTGGGCACCAACTCAGGCTCGCTTTCACCGCGAATCATCAACTGGTTTGGCAATACGCCCCGGGCCCTTGTGGAAAGCACCATGGAATACCTCCGTTTGTTTCAGGATCTGGGCTTCGGAAACCTCGTTGTGTCGCTCAAAACCAGCAATCCCCTGACCATGATTGATTCCTACCACCTGATGGCCGGCAGCATGCTGGAAGAAGACCTGTCCTTCCCCCTGCATACGGGAGTTACGGAAGCCGGGGCAGGTGAGAGCGGCCGCATGAAATCAGCACTGGGCATCATTCCCCTGCTGCAGGCCGGGATCGGAGACACAATCCGGGTGAGCC
>PWIY01000174.1 GCA_003560215.1 Bacteroidales bacterium
CAAAAAGGCGGTTGTGGATCTGGGTGTTTTTGTAGATGTCCCAGTCGAATTTGCCTTTTTTCCTGAAATAGAGGGTTATTCCTGAGGAAGTCATCACAATGAAAGTGGAATAAAGGATGGCAAACCAAAGCATCTGGCTTTGCACGGTTTCATTGAAGCTCAGCAGTATGATCGCAAAGGAAACCGGACCGTTCTGAATGCCCGTTTCCAGCGATATGGCCCGCTGAAACAGGGGGTACATTCCTGCAAGCCGGGAAACCCAGTACCCGAAGAAGAAACCGCCCATGCCGATGCCGATGGTGGCAATATAAACCTGGATGGGTGTTTGGAGAAACAGCCCCCCATGGCGGATAAATGCGGTCAGTATCAAAAAAAGGATCACGATGATGGCCACAAAGCCTGCGGTATCTTCAGCTGTTTTGGCCCAGCCCGGCGATTTTTTTCGCAGAATCATGCCCAGTACCACGGGAACCAGCACCAGCACCAGGGAGCTGATGATGTTGCCGGTGGGAATCACAAAATCTGTTTCGGCTCCTGCCGCCCGCATGGTTTCTGATATTTGGTTTGTGAATCGCACCGTGTACAGGTTCAGCAGGATGGGCATCATGAACAGGGCCACGATGGTGGAGGCAGTGGTCATGGAAATACTGAGTGCCACCGACCCCCTGGAAAAATAGGCAAACATGTTGGAGGTGGTTCCCCCGGGAAGGCATCCGATAAGGATGGCAGCGATGGCAAAAGCCGGATGCAGGTTTAGGGAGATGGCCAGCCCCAGTGCCAGCAGGGGCATCAGGCCGAATTGCGACAAAAATCCGATGAAGACCCCTTTCGGGCTTCGGGCAACTGCTTTAAAGTCGTCCACAGTCAGGCTGGATCCCATGCCTAGCATGATCAGGAAAATCATGATGGCCAGCAGGATCTGATCCTGGGTATACAATAACTGGGATGGAAATTCCATAAGATTAACTGGTTTTGCTTTTTCCGTTCAGGAACAGTTCCTGAATGACCTGATTAAAATCTTCTGTGACCACATGGCGCTTGACCTTAAACAGGTTGGTCATTTCATGTCCCACCCTGAACCCCCTGTTGAGCAGGCGGAAATCCCTGATGGTTTCATAGTTTTTAAACCCGTTGGATGCCGAGATCAGCCTGCGGATCTCCTGGCGGACCACCTGGTTGACTTTTTCATCACGGGCCATTTCCTCGTAGGGCTCGGGTTGTGAACCATTACGGCCGAAGGCCTCCGGTGCAGGTACGATCAGTGCGCCCAGGAATTTATGGTCCTGGCCGACCACCATGCATTGGTCGATGTACCGGCTTTGCTGCAGGCGCATTTCGATGGGTTCGGGCTCCACATTTTCTCCGCTGGACAATACAATGGTGGCTTTCAGCCGTCCGAGGATCTTCAGGCAGTCGTTGTGGGTTACCATGCCCAGATCACCGGTGCGGAACCATCCGTCCTGAAATGCATTTTTGGTGAGGGTTTCTTCCCTGTAATATCCTGTCATTACCTGGGGGCCGCAAACCTGGATCTCACCACGTATGGAGCGGCCCTGATGGGGCAGGTCATGGTTCGGGTACAAAATATTTCCGGTGTCCGGATCCACAATTCTTATCCGGGTCTTGCGAATGGGGTCCCCAACAGTACCTACCACCAGTTTATGTTTGGCGCGCACACTGATTACCGGGGAGGTTTCGGTCAGTCCGTAGCCTTCCAGTACCGGAATCCCCACATTGTTGAAAAATTTGTCTATGTGCACAGGCAGGGCCCCGCCACCTGAAATGGTGGCACCGAGTGAGCCGCCGGCACTGAGCCTGATGCGTTCCAGTACGGCTGCGTTAAAGAATCCGAACCAGGGCAGGACAATCAGCCAGCGCAGCAAATGGAAGGGGTAGAGCAGCGCCAGCTTCCACCAGGGCCTTTTTTTGATGGTCAGTGTTTTGTTTTCCAGGAAAGACAGCGAAACCCTGTATTGCCGCGCCAGAAAATAGGCGATATGGAACAGTACCTGCCTTACCGGGTGGGATCTTTTTATCCCTTTCAGGATCTTCTCGTGTATCTTTTCCCAAAGCCTGGGCGCGGAGGCCATGAACGTGGGTTCCACATTGACCATATCCTCGCCGAGGGTCTTGATGTTGGAATAGTAAGTGCAGCCGCCAAAACTGATGGTGTACATCTCAATGACCCTTTCAAACACATGCCAGATTGGCAATACCGACAGGGTGCGGTCATTGGGGTTGTGTATTCCGGGAATGTTTCTGGTCTGGCTGACCATGTTGGCATGGGTAAGCATCACCCCTTTGGGTTTGCCCGTTGTGCCGGAAGTGTAGATCAGGGTAAACAGATCATCGGATCTGATGCTTTTGATGCGGTCAAAAACACGTGTGTCGCCTGCCTTTCGCAATCGTGCACCTTCCTCCTGAATATCCTGCAGTTTGTGTACACCCTCTTTTACCTGTGTCCCGGGATCCATTACAATGATGTTGTGGAGGGCGGGAAGCCGGTCCTTCATGCGAAGCAACCTGTTTTGCAACGCTTCCGTTTCCACAAAGCAGACTTTTATGCCGGCATGGTTCACGATATACTCCAGCTCACTGTCCGATACATCCCTTCCGCGGGGTACATCTGCGGCGCCGCAAAATTGCACGGCATAATCCGTCAGGATCCATTCAAGGCGGTTCTCGCTGAACAGACCCACATGCTCTCGTGCTTCAACTCCGAGGTTGATAAGTCCGGTGGCCAGGTCCAGCCCCTGCTCATACAGTTCCCTGAAGGAAACCGGCTTCCACTGAAGGGCTTTTTCCCGGGTGGCAAAGGCGGGAAGTGTGTTGAAACGTGCTGCAGCTTTCTGGTACAATATGGCCAGATTTCCAGCTGCGATTCTTTCATTCTTCAGGTTTTGCATACAACAGCCATTATGTTACAGTCCGGCCGGGACAAATCCCCGGGGGCGTTTCTGCAATACGGAATGCATCGCGCCCGCTTTCCGGACTGATCAAGCTGCAAATATACAAATATTTAAAACAATCATTTAAAATATGGTTTTTCCGGTTTCCGGTTATTCGGCCTGCAGGAAGAAAAACACCTGATCCATGGGGAGAAGGAGCATGGGCTTCCCCTGGTTGCGTGCACGGAACAGGATCTCCTCAATGGCCGGATCCTCTTTGGCTGGCTGTGGGTTGGCAGCCCCGGTCAGCCGCGACAAAAGGCTCCCGAAAGCGAACAACCCGGGTTCCGGGTACTCCACTACTTCATAGTTGCCATCCACCCCAATACCAGAGGTTTCAAGTGCCATATCCAGGGTATGCTGCAGCCCGCCAATGGCATCCACCAGTCCGATGGCTTCGGCATCCCGGCCCGACCAGACCCGGCCGCGGGCAATGGCCTCGGCTTCATCGTAAGACATGCCGCGTGATTCGGCCACGCGTTCCACAAAGGTGTCATAAGTGCCGCTGATCATCTTCCTGACCAGCTCCTGCTCTTTTTCATCGAAGGGTTCGTTCATGATCGGGATATTTACCAGTGGCAAAGGAAGGCCAAATCCCATGGCTGCCATGTTCCCACGCTTCACGTAATCGGTTTCGTAGCCAATGCGTTCTTTGATTCCCTGATCATAAAAGAACCCGGCAATTACACCGATGGAGCCGGTAATGGTATTGGGAGCTGCCACGATGGTGTCTCCGTACATCGACAACCAGTAACCTCCGGATGCGGCCAGGGTGCCCTGGCTGATCAGGACGGGCTTTTCATCTTTGGCAAGTAAAAGCTGCTCGGCGAGCAGGTCTGAGGCCTCAGGCGATCCGCCCGGTGATTCTACACGGAATATGATGGCTTTCACGTTGTCATCGTTCCTGGCGTTTTGTACGGCCCGGGCAAGTTTCCTGGCGTTCATCCCACCATCCATATCCACAGGGCCTTCCGCATAGATGACGGCAATCTGTGGTTTGCGCCCCCAGTAGTTGTCGCGGGGGAGCTGATAGCGCTGAAGCATGTCAGCCGCCATGGTACGGGGTTCATTTTCCGTGATCTCTTTCAGGATCTCATCTTTTCGGTTCCAGCGCCCCAGTTTGTCCACAAGATTGTGTTCCAGTGCATCCTTCCCTGTAAACAATACCACCTCATTAACCAGTCTTTCATATTCCTCTCCGGTGATGGCACGACTGGCGGTGATGTCTTCTTTGGCCAGCTTGTACAGGTTGTCAACCAGCTCCTGCCGCTGTTCCCGGTCGGCATCACTCATCCTGCCGCTGGCCAGGGTCTCAAACGCTGATTTGTATTCATGGTAACGCCACTCATCCACACCGATGCCAATTTTATCAAGCATGTCGTTGAGGTAAAGGTTGCCCATCATGTAACCCGGAAGGGTTATTGTTCCCATTGGGTCGAGGATGATCTTGTCAGCCACCGAGATGAAATGATACTGGTGCATGGAGGCATTTTCTGTGAAGATGACCACCTCCTTGCCGGAGTCACGGAATTTCTTAAGCTGCTCCCTGATTTCCCAGGACATGGCCGGGCTGATCCCCAGGCCGGAAGCATTGATCAGGATACCGCTGACCCGTGGGTCTTCTGCCGCCGCATCAATGGCATCCAGGGTTTTCAGCAATGTATTGGCATTGTCAAAATATCTGTACTGCTGATAGCGCATGGGTTTTGACAGGTCCAGTTCCACAAAATATGACGGATCCCTTAGCCGTTGGTCGATTACATTGCGGTCATAGGCTCCAACCCTTACAGCGTAGGTGTTGTATGCGTGGCTGAATGAGTCGTCAAAACCGCTCTGGGCAGAGAATCCGATGCGTCCCATGCTTAACTGTACCCCAAAGGTCACATTCCCCTGGTCGAAATATCTCCCCGTCAGCCGCACCCCGGGGAGTGCCTCCACGGCCACACCGGCACTCCACATGCCATCACCGGGGCTGATGTCTTTGCGAAGGGCATAATCGGCGAACAAGGCCAGGTGATCGTTGCCCATGGGGCGGATGGCCAGGTCAACAACGCCTTCGTAATCATCAAAATCGGTTAAGGAGGTTCCTGTAAGGCCCAGGGAAAAATATGGAGAGGGCCTGAACAGGGTGCCGAGGGTCACACTGGTTTCCCGTCCGAAAAAATCCCTGTCGCCACCTGACCAGTTGATGCTGAAACCGGCACCGAGCCTGTCGTTCCCAAATGCTGAGGAAATTCGGTAATCGGTCACAGTGTTTCCGTCAAAGCTTAACTGGTGTAAGGAAAACCCACTGTTTGGCAGTCCGGCAAACAGCCCCCACCGGCGAAAATCTGACAACCC
>PWIY01000337.1 GCA_003560215.1 Bacteroidales bacterium
CCAGTCTTTCCGTTAAAACGTGATAATCATGATCTGCCATAAACTCAAGCAGTGCGCTGCCCATTCCTCCACACAATACATTGTCTTCCACTGTAATGACTGCTTCATGCCCGGAGAAAACATCGTGCAGCATGCGTTCATCCAAAGGTTTGAGAAAACGAAGGTCGTAGCAGGAAACGGACAGGCCACTCTGCTCCTCAAATATGCGGCAAGCCTGCAACGCCATGTTGCCAATATGCCCTGCGGAAACAACTGCTATACCACTGCCCTCCCTGAGTCTCCTGCCTGTACCGGGCTCAATGCTGCGGAAAGGTGTTTTCCATTCCCTCATTACACCACGTCCGCGCGGATACCTGATCACGTAAGGTGAATCAGCATTCAGCTGGGCAGTATACATCAAATTGCGGAGTTCTTCCTCGTTCATGGGTGCTGCAATTACCAGGCCCGGAATGCACCTCAGAAAGGAGAGATCAAACATGCCATGATGCGTCGGACCGTCCTCCCCCACAAGTCCGGCCCTGTCCAGGCAAAAAACCACGGGCAGTTTCTGCAGTGCCACATCATGGATCACCTGATCGTAAGCCCGTTGAAAAAAAGAAGAGTATATATTGCAAAAGGGGATCATGCCCTGAGCTGCCAGTCCTGCACTGAAAGTGACTGCATGCTGCTCGGCGATCCCCACATCAAAGGTTCTGCCGGGCATTGCCCCCATCATGATGTTCAACGAACATCCTGTAGGCATTGCAGGGGTGATCCCCACAATCCGTGAATTCATTTTTGCCAGCTCCAGGATTGTTTCACCAAAAACCTGCTGATACCTGGGCGGATTGTCGCTGTGCTTTTCTGAAACCTGAATTTTCCCGGTTTTTTTGTCGAAAGATCCTGGTGCGTGAAACCGGATCTGGTCTTTTTCGGCAAACGGATATCCTTTTCCTTTGACCGTAACCACATGAAGAAGCTTGGGGCCTTTTATCTCCTTCAGATCACCGAGTATTCGCTGCAGGTAAGCGACATCGTGACCGTCAACCGGCCCGAAATACCTGAACCCAAGTGACTCAAAGAAGTTGCTCTGACGAAAGAGCAGCGATTTGATCGCATTGTCAAGCTTTTGAATGGATCGCCTGGCTCCCGGACCAATTTTGCCCGCTTTACCAAGCAAACGCCAGATATGGTCCTTCAGGCGATTATAGGTTCTGGAGGTCGTAATGTCAGTCAGGTACTCTTTCAATGCCCCAACCCCGTTATCGATCGAAATGCCGTTGTCATTGAGGATCACCAGCAGGTTTGCATTGGAAACCCCGGCATGATTCAGCCCCTCAAATGCAAGTCCGCCTGTCATACTGCCATCGCCGATCACAGCAATGTGGTGTCGATCATCCCCTTTCAGGTTTGAGGCAACGGCCATGCCCAGGGCTGCGGAAACACTGGTAGAAGCGTGGCCGGTTCCAAATGCATCATACGGGCTTTCGTCCATCCGGGGAAACCCACTGATGCCGCCATAACGACGGTTGGTATGAAAGCAATCACGACGGCCCGTGAGGATCTTATGGGCATAGGCCTGGTGGCCCACATCCCAGATAAGCTGGTCATCAGGAGTGTCAAAAACCTTGTGCAGGGCCACGGTTAGTTCAATCACCCCCAAACTGGCACCAAAGTGGCCGGGGTTCAGACTGACTGCGTCAATGATAAATTGCCGCAATTCTTCGCAAAGCAATTGCAGCTCCTGCTGCGACAGTGTTTTGAGGTCAGCGGGAGATTGAATGCGGGAAAGAAATTTACCTGCCTGTAAAGCCATATACTGTATCAGGAACGTGTGACAAAATCCTCGAGTGTCTGTTCTTGAAAATATTTCTTGAATTGCATCGTGACATCAGCCACCAATCCGTTCATCAGGCATTTGTCAAAAGGACAGATCTTTCTGTCGAGCGGGCATTCCGGAACATCAATGGATCCTTCGATGGCTTCATAAATCTCCAGTACGGTAATCTGATCAGCTGGTTTATTGAGAATAAATCCGCCTGAAGGACCGCGCACAGACTTCAGGTAATTGTACTTCACCAATTGTTGCAACACCTTGGCAAGGTGATTGCGGGAAGCCCCCATTTCAGTAGCCAGGCTACTTACATTTACATGGGTTTCTGTTTTGGCTATGAGCACCATTGCATGCAATGCAAGGGAAGCCGCTTCCGAAAAATGAACCAATTTTGCCATATCTGGTCTGTTTAAAGTCAGTCATCAAATTCCATTCGCTGTACTTGCACGTTATTCAGGCTTCGGAGTTCATTCTCAAGGCGCCGGCTTTCATCCGGATCGCCATACAGATCCAGAATGATCAGGCCCTGCTCTCCGGTGCTGGAATCTTCCGGGATATTCAGACCCAGCCGGGTTCTGACGGAGCAACCGTATTTGGTCAGCACATCCTGAACTTCGATGGCGGCCTCACTACGCAATTTTACTAAAACACCCAAAACTCTGATTACCGACATATTATTAAATTTTATCTAAACAAATAGTCAAAGGTCATTTTCTTGATTTCAACCCCACCGATGGCAGACAGATCCTCCTCCAGTTCCTTCCATTGTTCCGGATCCCCCTGGAGCACCAATACAATGGTTCCGACCCGGCTGCACACCTTATCTGAGAGTTCATGAAATCCAAGCCTGGTACGAATCACACCGGCATGTGCCGAAAGCACTTTTTGTGTCATTCCGGCTTCCTTGATCCGATCAAATACCAGAATTCCCAAAATCATTGTGTGTTGCATGGTCAGTTCGTTTAAAAATACAAGTCCCGTTTCCCCTGCCTGATCTGCTGAAGCTTTTCCCTGAGTTTGTCCACCGGAACGGATCCGGATAACTCACGAACCTTCTTTTCAATCAGTTCATAACCTGCTTTTCTGGTTTCCTCACCAGCATAATCCTCCAGGTATTCCGCCATGGTCAGAAGCGCATTCGGAGAGCAGAACCGTTTAATGAAACCGGGTACGGAAAACTCCATGAAATGTTCTCCGGTCCTTCCCAGCCGATAGCAGGCCGTACAAAAAGAAGGGATATATTCTGAACGGATCAGCTCATCCATAATATCTGCCAGAGACCGGTTGTCATTGATCTGAAACTGTTCCCTGCTCAAATCCTGGGTTTCCTTCAGACCTTCTGAATACCCTCCCAGCTCAAGGTTGGTTCCCCCGTCTATCTGGGATACACCGTATCGCAAAATTTCATCCCTGATATGGGCAGGTTCCCTTGCAGTAAGTATCATTCCTGTATAGGGCACTGCCAGCCGCAAAATGGAAACCAGTCGTGTGAATGATTCATCACTGACCATGTGGTCTTTTGAAATATTCAGGGAATGTGCATTCTGCAAACGGGGAAAAGAAATGGTATGGGGGCCGACATTGTAAACCGCTTCAAAATGGTTGACATGACGAACCAGCCCCATGACCTCAAAACGCCAGTCGTAAAGCCCGAACAGGGCGCCAATGCCCACATCGTCAATTCCGGCCTCCTGGGCACGGTCAAGGGCGGTCAGGCGCCAATTGTAATCGCGTTTCAAACCACTCGGATGCACTTGCCTGTAAGTTGGCTGATGATAGGTCTCCTGAAATATCTGGTAGGTACCTATCCCTGCATCCTTAATGACACGGAATCCGCGAATATCAAAAGGTGCGGCATTGATATTTATCCGGCGGATCTCTCCGTTGCCGTGCTTCAGTCCGTAAACGGTTTCAACCGTAGACGAAATAAACTCAGGTGAATACCTGGGATGTTCACCGTAAACCAATATAAGCCGTTTGTGGCCCTGATCAATCAGTGCCCTGGTTTCCTTTTCAAGCTCTTTTGTGGAAAGCGTGATCCTCTGCATCTCCTTGTTGGAGGCCCGGAAACCACAATACTGACAATTGTTGGTACACAGATCTCCCACGTAAAGCGGTGCAAACAATACAATCCTTTCACCGTAAACTTTTTCCTTGAGCGTCCTGGCTCCTTCCCTGATCTCTTCAATCAGCCCGGGATCTTCTGCATTGATCAGAACTGCTGTCTCCTCCAGCGAAAGCCTTTTTTTATCCAGTGACGCCCGGATCACTTCTCTTACCCTGGGCGGATCAGGTTTGGTATTCCGGAGAATTTCCGTGATTTCATCAGGGTCGATAAAAGGGGTCATCCTTTTGTCCTCAATGCTGTATTTTTCAGGATGATATATCATAGATGGAATAATCTTGTTGTTGTGCAAATTTACTCAAAGTTTCAGAAGAGGGCGGCATGAAACAGACAAAAAACGCATTCAAATAATTAAATGCATGAATCGCAGGAATGATGACGCAATAAGGGTTGACGGGAAAGTATGATAACCTAATAAATTAAATCTTCCACATCGGCCCGGGCATTCTTCAGAAGCTTCTCTTCACCGGAGCGGGAGTCAGCCGGATCTCCTGCATATACCTGCTTGTAAAAAAGCAAAATCCCTCTCTCTCCTTCAGGTGAATAATCGGTTTCAACAGGCAAACTATCCACGGCAGGTTCCTGGCCATCCCTCACCGATATCAGCGTCATGGATTTCAGGCATTGGCTTTTCGCCATCAGTTTGGTGGCATAAACACCAGGCGGGGGGATCAGTTTTTCCTCTTTATCAAAATCAACAGATATGGAGTCGTTTTCCGAAAGAACTTTGATCGGGCGTCCTTTCTTTAACAGTCCCTTTATGGAATATTGGTGATTGAGGTAGGCATTGGCCTTCTGAATATCACCGGATGCAAGTGCTTTTCTGATTTTGGCCGAGCTCACGGTTTCGTCCTCAATGACTTTAAGGGGCATTTCTTCCACCTCAAAATTCATTTCACTGCTCAACTCATGAAGGTAAGAGTAGTCACCCTTTCTTTCATGGCCAAAATGGTGGTTGTGCCCGAAAACAATCACGCGGGCACCCAACTGCCCGATCAGGTATTTGGTAACAAAATCATGGGGTGAAGTTTTCGAAAACTCCACAGAAAACGGCATAATGATCAGGTTATCAAGCCCGGCCTGACGCAAAAGGGATATTTTTTCCTCCTTCAGATTGATCATCTTCAGGTCAGACTGCTCCGGATACAGCACCTTCCGGGGATGGGGATAAAAGGTAATCAGTACAGATTCACCTCCAATTTTCCGGGCGCTTTTGTTGAGCCGGTCAATAATGACCTGATGTCCACTATGCACACCGTCAAAAGATCCGGTGGTAACCACCGGGTTTTTGATCTTTCCGTTTGTTTCCGATGTATGGTAATACACATTCATGACA
>PWIY01000340.1 GCA_003560215.1 Bacteroidales bacterium
TTTTATTTGTGGGAACTTATGTGACAGACCGCATTGTGGAGCCACGCCTGGGCAAATATGAAGGACCGGCGGAACGACTGGCCATCGAACAGCTGAAACCCGAAGAACACAAAGGACTGAAGTGGGCCGGAATTTCCGCCCTGGCTTTCGTGGTTCTCGGGGCGCTTACTGTGATCCCGGAAAACGGGTTGCTGCGCGACCCGGAAACCGGCTCGGTGCTGCATTCACCGTTCTTCGACGGCATCATCATCGGCATTCTGCTGTTTTTCTTTATCCCCGCCATGGTTTACGGGCGCATTGTGGGCACCATCAAAAACGACAAAGACCTGATGAAGCACATCATCGCCTCCATGAAGGGGATGGGCGGATACATCGTGCTGGTATTTTTCGCAGCCCAGTTCGTTTACTTTTTCAATGAGTCCAACCTGGGCCTGATCATTGCCATCGAGGGAGCAGCCGGACTTCGAGACGTCGGACTAACCGGTCCGGTTCTGATCGGAGCCTTTGTGCTCCTTTCGGCCTTCATCAACCTGTTTATGGGAAGTGCCTCAGCCAAGTGGGCCATCATTGCCCCGGTATTCATCCCCATGTTGATGTTGCTGGATAATGCTTATCATCCAGGCCTCACACAGGCAGCTTTCCGGATCGGAGACAGCCTTACCAACCTGGTAACCCCCATGATGAGCTATTTTGCCCTGATTGTGACCTTTGCACAGAAATACGATGAAAAATACGGCATCGGCACCATCATTTCCACCATGCTCCCCTATACCATTATTCTGGGGGTCATCTGGATCGCCACCCTGATGCTTTGGGTATGGCTCGGCATCCCGCTGGGACCTGACGGACCGATTTATATCAACTAAGACAACTGCCCGGGCAACCTGTAGCTACTGGTTCCAACCTGTGCTACAGACCCCAAACTGTGCTACAGGTTCCAAGCTGCGCTACAGATCCCAAACTGCGCCTGCAGGCCCGGGACAGATTCAAAAAGCACAACCCGATCCGGCGGGCAGCACCATAACAGCGTATAGCAACATAACAGGAAAAGGGCGTCGTTTCAGGTCAGGCTTACTGACCCGAAACGACGCCCTTTTTTCTTTCCGTTAACCGATGGTTGTTCTGACCCTGATGGGTCTCCTGGTTCTGACCGTTCTTCATGCCCTGAAGGCTTTCCCCGCCCTGCAGGTTCTTCTGGCGGGAATGGCCATCATCAGGTGGAAACAGCCACTGCCTGACGGGAAGGCCATCATAAATTGGAAACATGCCGGCTCTCCAGCGGTGGAAATGGCCACCGACTCCTGGCGGGAATGGCCACCGTCTGGCGGGAGCGGCCATCATCATGCGGTATAGATTACATACGCTCCGGTACCCGGATACCCAGCAAACCCATTGCGTTCCGTATGGTTTGTGCAGTTAATTCCGAAAGACATAAACGAAAATCGCTCAGTTGCTTGTCAGGTTCATTCAGGATCGAATGATCGTGGTAAAACTGGTTAAATTCCCGGGCCACCTCATACACGTAGTTGGCTATCCGTGCCGGACTCATTTCTTCTGCTGCCTCCTTTACCACCCCGGGGAAATCATAAATGGTTTTGATGAGTTGCTTTTCTTTTTCCTGCAGTTCAATATCCGCAGAAAAATCATGTACCCGCATCAGACGCTCCTTTCCTGCGGTACGTAAAACAGAACGAATTCTGGCGTGGGTATACTGAATAAAGGGACCGGTGTTGCCATTAAAGTCGATCGACTCTTCCGGGTTGAACAACATATTTTTTTTGGGATCCACTTTCAGGATAAAATACTTCAGGGCCCCCAGGCCAATCAAGTGATACAGCTCCTTCTTTTCCGCATCGGAGAAATCCTGGGTTTTCCCCAGCTCCTCGGTCATGCGGCGGGCAGTGGCTTCCATTTCGTCCATCAGCTCATCGGCATCCACCACCGTGCCTTCGCGAGATTTCATTTTTCCCTGGGGCAGTTCCACCATGCCATAACTCAGGTGATAGATGGCTTCGGCATAAGGCTTATCCAACTTATGCAGCACTTTTTTCAGCACGTTGAAATGATGGTTCTGTTCATTGCCCACCACATAAACCATCAGCTCCGGCTGATAATCATAGTAGCGAAGCTGGGCCGTTCCGATATCCTGGGTCATATACACAGAGGTGCCGTCTGCGCGCAACAGAAGCTTGTCATCCAGCTTTTCGTCCTGGAGGTCAGCCCAAACCGAACCGTCTTCTTTGCGATACAAGGCCTTCCGCTGCAGTCCGTCTAAAACTGTGTCTTTTCCAAGCAGGTAGGTGTCCGACTCATAATAGATTTTGTCAAAGTCCACGCCCATGCGCTTATAGGTGGCATCAAACCCCTCATATACCCAGCCATTCATCAGCTTCCAGATCTTTACCACCTCATCGTCACCGGCTTCCCACCGGCGAAGAAGCTC
Organism: Bacteroidales bacterium; assembly: GCA_003560215.1. Classification (GTDB taxonomy): domain Bacteria; phylum Bacteroidota; class Bacteroidia; order Bacteroidales; family UBA7960; genus PUPG01. The sequence goes on from PWIY01000340.1 coordinate 2,444, forward strand.
CTGCGCCTCCTTCATCAGGGGCGCTTCCCGGCGGGCTTCCTCTTCGCCAAGTTGCTCATCCTCCATCAGCTGCCTGACCTGGTCACGCAATTCACTTTCAAACCGCACATAATAGTCGCCCACCAGCTGGTCTCCTTTTTTTCCCGTACTTTCAGGGGTTTCCCCCCGGCCGAAACGCATCCAGGCAAGCATCGACTTGCAAATATGTATCCCACGGTCATTCACCAGGTTCACCTTCACCACCTTACGCCCGGCACCCTGCAGCAGGCAGGAAACAGAATACCCCAGTAAATTGTTACGCACATGCCCCAGGTGCAAAGGTTTGTTGGTGTTGGGCGAAGAGTATTCCACCACCACCGGTTTTTCAGTTCCTTTTTCGGGCATGGCCGATGGTTTTACAAGCCCGAAATCAGGATCACCTGTGTTTTTCCTGATAAACTCGAGCCAGTAATTGTTGCTGAGTGAAAGGTTCAGAAAACCCTTAACCACGTTAAATCGCTCCACTTCATCCAGCTTCTCCACCAACAGGTCACCGATAAAGCGTGCAGTTTCTTCAGGTGACCGGCGCATCAGCTTCACAAATGGAAAAACCACCAGGGTGAGATCTCCCTCAAAATCTTTTCTTGTTCGCTGCAGCACCACCTGCCCGAGCTTTGGCGCCTGACCCGACAATTCTTCAATTGATTGAGTAACAACTTCTGCAATACGGCCTTCAATATTCATCTTTTTATATTTTCTGGAGATCCGGAATTACCCGCCCCAATGATTCACCAACCAGGCACCCACAGCCAAACCACGACAACAGGTACCGTAAAAACAACCACAAAGATACTTATTTAGCTTCCTGAACCAACAACTTGCCAGCCACGACCAACCAACAACCGCTTCGCCCGTTTACCAAACCATTGGCAGCTCCCCCATCACCCATCCCATGAGAACCAACTAACCAACAACAGGAGGGGCGTCAGCCCCGACCAACCAACAACCAACTAACCAACAACTGGAGGGTGCGCAGCACCCGACCAACCGGAGGGGCGTCAGCCCCGACTAACCGGAGGCGCGCCAGCGCCGACTAACCGGAGTGGCGAAGCCACGACTAGAAGAACATAGCCATAGCCACACCAAAGTATATCAGCAACCCGGTGATGTCAACAAGGGTTGTAATGGCCGGACTGGCAGCCACTGCAGGGTCACCGCCAAGGCGTTTAACCGCAAGTGGAAGTGCCGCCCCGATAAGGGTCGCTGAAATTACCTGCAGACTCAGTGCCAGGGCAATGCCGAAAGCCATGAAATACAGGCTGTACTCATCCGGGATCGCTGCATCCCACGACAAAAACAACACCTTGCCAAACCCGATGGCCCCAAGCACAACAGCCACCAAAACAGAAATCCTGACCTCCTTGAACAATATCATCAGCCAGTTGCGCAGGCTAATCTGCCCGAGAGCAAGTGCACGAATCACAACCGTAGCGGCCTGCGACCCGACGTTACCACCGGTATCTGCCACCATCGGTACATAAAGGGCCAGAATGATCAGGGCCGACATGGCTTCTTCATAACTGTGAATGATCAACCCGGAAATGGTGCCGATCACAGCCAGAGACGACACCCATGTGATGCGCTTGCGAAAATGTTTAAAAACCCCTGTTTCCGCATAATTCAGGCCGTCGACATCGGGCACGATCCCCATGAATTTCTCCATGTCTTCGGTCTGCTCAGCCTGAATCACTTCAAGAGCCTCGTCGTGACGTACAATCCCCGCCAGCTGCCCGTACTTGTTAATTACAGGTATGGCCACAAGGTCATATTTCTCAATTTTGTTGGCCACGGTTTCGCGGTCATCATCCACCTCTGCGCTGGCAAAGTCCCTGTAAACAATATCCCAGATTGATGTTTCCGGATCAGCCATGATCAGATCTTTCAGCGTAGTGAATCCGTGCAGCTTCATGTCCTCATCCACCACATACACATAATAGATCATCTTCTTGCTCGGGGCATCGCTCCGGACTTTTTCAATGGCCTGGGCAGCCGTCATGTCACCAATAATGGTGGCAAAGTCGGTACTCATGATACCCCCTGCAGTTTCGGGATCATAAGAACTCAGCCGGATCACATTTTCCCGGGTTTTCTTATCAAGATAAGGAAGCAGTTTCAGTTGATCCTCCCGGTCAAGCTCCTGGTAGAGGTCAGCACGTATATCGGAAGCCATATGGGCAAAGATCCGGGTAAACCTCCTCGGACCAAGCTGCCTGAACAGCTCAAGCTGCATATCCGGGTCAAAATCAGAGACAATATACCCCTGCTCTTCCGGGTCAAAATGGCCAAGAACCTCAATCAGGTCGGGCTCTTCAAGTTCTTCGAGAACTTCGACCACTTCGACCACGGGCATTTTCTTCAGGATGGTGACCAAAGCCTCCCATTCACGGGCCATCACCAATCCTTCAATGACCATGTTCTTTTGTTCGGTACCCACTACGACCATGGCTCCCTCCTTTCCTGGATTGGAGTGGATTGCCTCAGGTGAGTATTACCCTGAAATACGGGGGACATCAAGCCAACAAAAAACCCTTCCCGAAATGCTGGAAGGGGGCTTTTGCATGAATCGGGAAATGTGTTGAAACATTCCCTTTCAAAATGCCCCTTGTTGAGTTTTAGCTCTGGATGACTTATCCCCTTATCCAAAGAGGGAAGCTACCTTAAGCAGTGCCTTAATCCGACAAAGCCTGTTCTACCCATTGGCGTCTGTAGACATTTTTGGTCAGTAGCCTGTGTTCACCCAGTAGCCTCACCTAACAGGCAAAA
>PWIY01000142.1 GCA_003560215.1 Bacteroidales bacterium
TTGCCTTTCACAAATGCACTTAAGGATGAAGTATTGGTAGAATTGGCCGCTTTCATTGGTCATATTATTACCCGTTCGGGTACAAATATACAACATTTTTTATAAATTGTACCCTTTCGGGTATTTTTTACATTTGCATCCTTGATTTATACCCGTTCGGGTACGAATGCATATATGCCCAGCGGAGAAATACGCATAGACGGATTTTTTTTACATTTGCGTTTTTAACGGCTACCCGGGAACCCGGCATCCACTTATCGGGATCATGATAAAGCTTGAAAACATTTCTCATTCCCTTAACGGGAAGCAGCTTTTTGACAGGCTGTCGGTGGAGGTTCCGGCCGGCGGGCGCCTGCTTGTCAGCGGCGAATCGGGCAGCGGCAAAACCACCCTGCTGCGGATGTTGCTGGGTTTCGTCAGACCCGACCAGGGGAAGATATTTATTGACGGGGAAGAACTCCGGCTGGACAATGTGTGGCGGTTGCGGCGAAAAATGGCCTATGTGAGCCAGGAAATGCAGATCGGCCGGGGGCAGGTTGAAAGCTTTATCAGGGAAGTGTTCCGGTTTAGGCACAACCGCCACATTGAATATCAAAAAGAGCAGGTGCTCAGTCTGCTCAATGACTTCCAGCTCAGCAACGATACCATCGGCAAAGACCTGGAAGAACTATCAGGCGGGGAACTGCAGCGGGTGGCCATCATCGTGACCCTTTTGCTCGACCGGCCGGTTTACCTGCTTGACGAAGTAACCTCGGCACTGGATCAGCCCCTTAAAAAACTGATCATCAAATATTTCACCAGCCTTTCCGATAAAACGCTGATTGTTTCGTCGCACGACGGAATCTGGCATGAACAGGGATTTCCCACCATCAATACCGGCAACAATGGAAGCAGCTCCTGATATCGGCATCATGCGGTTAATGGCCGCCTTCGGCCTGCTTGTGATACCTGTGGGCCTTTCTCTTTTCATGAAGCTGGGCATTGCCCGGCAGCTTTTTATTTCTGCCGGCCGGATGACAGGGCAGCTTTTTTTGATGGGCATTTTGCTGGTTTACCTCTTCCGGTGGGACAACCCGTGGTTAAATATTGCATGGGTAATGGTGATGATGTTCTTTGCCTGTTTCGCGGCCATGGTCAACAGCAAGATATCCTTCCGGCACTTCTTTGCTCCGGTTTTTCTGTCATACTTTATAGGTACCGGCTTTGTGCTGCTGTTTTTCAACAGCGTGGTTATCGGCTATGAGAATATCTTCACAGCCCGGCTCATGGTTGTTGTGGGGGGCATGTTGCTGGGCAACTCCCTGAAAGGTACGGTTATCGGCATTTCAAATTATTACGAAAGCATCCGGAAGGATAACAAGCGCTACCTCTATCTGCTTTCGCTCGGGGCAACCCGGCAGGAAGCTCTTCTGCCGTTTTTTCGCGATGCCCTGCTGGCAGCCATGCGTCCCTTTCTGGCCAACATGGCCACCATGGGCATTGTGTCGCTGCCGGGTATGATGACCGGACAGATCCTGAGCGGGGCCAGCCCCGAAACCGCCATCAAATACCAGATCGCCATTGTACTGGCCATCTTTGCCGCCCTCACCATCAGCGTCAGCCTTTCCATTTACTTCTCTTCACGAAGGGCGTTTGACGATTATGGCATCCTGAAAGCAGGCTTGTTCAGAAAATAATTTTGAGAATACCGGGACAGCCTGACATCTGGCTTACATGCAAACCGCCACTACAATGGCTTATTCAGGAAATGATTCCGTGAATCCCCGAACAGGCGGTCATTAAAGATTACCACCCCCCTGCCGCTGACCCTGGCGCCGGCCCTGTTGCTCCTGCTGCTGTTCCTGTTCTCCGCCCGGAGCGTTTTCAAACACCGGGTTATCGGGCAGCAGTTTCTCCGGATCCAGCATGACAGCTTCCAGGTGACCAAGGGTCCAGTTCCCCTGATGACGGCCAATATGATGCATAAAATCGGGGAAATTGCCAAACACAATGGTTTCTCCGCCTACACGGGCACTTGTTTTTCCGTTAATGGCAATACCGAAAGGGAAATGATCAACAGGGAACCCCAAAGATTGCATATATTCCACATTATCCGGGTCTTCCATGTCCAGGTAACGGATGTCAAAATCGTTTTGACGGGAATCCAGGAATGATTCCACCCGCGACAGTGTTTCCATGGATGGGGGCTGGTTTTTGTAAAAAACCTCAATGGTGGTTTCCTCTGCAGCCGAAGCGGCGGCCATGGCTTCGGATGCAAAAAACCCGGACGGGATAAAAAAGAAAAGGATCAGTGATCTGACAAAAAATTTCATAAGTGTTTTTTTACCGTGTAACAATGGTGCTTTTAGGTTCGATGTTGCCGGGAAGCAAAGGTTTAATCCGCATTAAACAAAACCTGCAGGTTCATTAGGATTTTTCGGCGCAGATCACCACGAAAGGAATACTCAACCTGAGTGCTCCATCTCTCCTCGCTTGTATATTGAGTTCATCCTCCAGTGCATCGAACACCTCCTCCACCTTGCCCTGAGGCAACATGTCAACCCAGGCATTCAGGAATCCGGAACGGATCTGATAATGATTGAGCATGGCCGTACCGTCGGTAAAACAATAATTGAACTGATCGTATTCCTGCTCCCGGATCACGAATCCCCGGTCACGAAGCTCACGGAGCAGATGGGCCACCGGGGGTCTTTTTTCTGCAATGTGCCGGTGCATGCGGTTAACTGCATCATCCATTTGCCTTGCCATCAGCACCTTCTCAAAGCACTGGTAAACTTCATACATGCTCTGGTCCAGGTTCATGGTCAGCACCAGCTGCGCCCCTGACCTGCTCACCCTGCCACACTCATCCAGAACCTGCTCCCTGCTGCCAACATTATTGATGCCGTTGTTGCTGACAATTAAATCAATGCTTTCATCCTCCAGCGGGATAGATTCGGCCACCCCCTGCAAGATCCGGACATTGTATACCCCATAGGCAAGGGCCTTCTCCCCGGCCCTTTCACAGGCGGCCTCCCAGGGGTCAATTCCGTAAACCACCGAACCTTCACCCAGCCTCATGGCCAGTTCGATCAGCGGAAAACCGCTTCCAAAACCGATGTCAAGGGCTGAAATATCCGGTTTATAACGGACCTTATCCAGCAGTTTCAACCCGAAAGGGGCCGACCACAGCGGCAGTTCATCCCCGATGTTCACCACCCCGCCGGTGGGGGTATCTGTATCCAGGTATTTTTTCTTCATGGTTCATCCGATTGTTCCTGCCAGTTTTGCCAGATCAGGAGTGCTGAGAATCAGCGGACTTTTCCGTCCGTCAAGGGTCAGCTGCAGGGTATGGTCTTCAAGAGAAAGTGTGGTATCCAGGATGCGGTTGCGAGGATAAGACCGGCTGCCCTCACCGACAATGAGCAGGCGGTTATCGGTCACATAAATAGCTCCTTCCATATCAGTGACGTAACCCACCTCTTTATGCCGGACACGGTCGCGCTGGTATTGATGAAGGATCTTTTCTTTCAGCAAACGGCCTTCTGTCAGGAAATAACAGGTCTCATTGTTTTTGAGCGGGATGCCGACCTCCACCGGTTCAGGGGGAGCCTGCGCGGCGTCGCGCAAATCGCACAATTGCCGGATCATGCCCAACTCCCACTCCACCTCTTCGTCCGGAATCCGCAACTCCTCCCGCAGCTGGTAAAGCTGCTGCTCCTCTTCGGAGGTGATCATGTGGTCTTCCACCACCTCTTCCACAAAATCCGAAAAAGCACCCGCTTTCATCTGCCGGATACGCCTTGCGGGAATTGAAAGCTCCCCTTCCAGGGCTTCCACCTCGAAAGGCTGAATGTATTCAGGATCCTCAAAGTATGCATCCAGAAAACGGGCGAAAGCGTGATAGTGCAGCCAGATCTGCCAGCCCCCCTGAACACCGGCCTCATGAAGCAAACCCATTATTTCAGGAACCGGCACCCGCTGATCCAGCCCCCGGTCAATCTCACGGAACACTTTACGGGTAAGGTCCGCCTGTTTTAAATGACGCCTTTCAAGAAAAATCCCGCCCGAAAACAAAAGAATTGCAGGCACAAACAAGACCCAGTCATTGTTTCCGATGCCCCCCAGCACCAGCAATACCGCAGCCACAAACAGCACCGCAACAGCAGGCGGGCGGCGCGGGGCCAAAGGCAGGTCAGGCATGGAGGCGGGCCCCGCCCCGGAATCCGGACGATAAGTAAGACCCGTATCCACAAAAATTCGCACCTCTCCGTCGGTGCGCGATGATGCACGACCCGAACCTTTTTTGCCCTGGCTGGCATACTTGCGGTAATACATTCCGTGGCGGCCGCCATGCACGTAGGGTCCCTTGGGGCCCAGGCCTACCCGGGCACCCTTCACCCCGCCGGAAACGCCCACACCGCTTTTGGACAAATTCAGGCGCATCGGCCCCAGGTTCAGTCCTTTCCTCAGGTAAAATGCCATAATGTGCAGGGTTTATGTGCGCTTTCAGCCGGCAACACCTTTTGATGGTCTCCAGCTCAGGTTGAAAAAACCACCGGGTGTAACCGGAAGGTATAAAGATATTAATGTTTTTATACTGTGGAAAACAATCACCCGTTCAACCCTTTGGTTTTGAACAAAATTGCTGTATGTTTGCGTTTATCAGATGATTGCCGACAAAATTAAGCGACCGACACAAACCACCTTTTCAGAAATTCAGACCCAAATTAAACATATATGATACAACCTGATTTCAAATCATTTGAATTACCCGAAACGTTTTTGATTGTGGGAGCTGCAGTTGAAGCCGGCGTGTTCAGGGAGTTAAAAGACCAGGCGTTGACACTGAATGATCTGGCTGCGGCCACAGGGGCAAACCCCAGGGCATTGTGGACTGTTACAGAAGCGTTGGTTTCAATGGGTTATCTGGAGCATCAAAAGGGAAAGATAAAATTAACACCTGCATGTTACTCGGTTTTATACGATCAAAACAGCACCGACTACCAGGGTTTTGCATTCATGCATACCTACAGGCTTTTGTCAAAGTGGCTGGAGCTGCCAAACATCCTGAAAACAGGAAAGCCGGCTCAGAAAAAGGAAGATCCGGAGGAACAAAAATATTTCATTGAGGCCATGAGTCACTATGCCAGTGAAGGTGCCACTGAGATAGCGGCATACTGCCTGCAAGACCTCCCTGCCAACCCTGAAGTGCTTGACATTGGCGGCGGACCGCTCACAAA
>PWIY01000240.1 GCA_003560215.1 Bacteroidales bacterium
CAGCTGTTTGAAATGGATCCTGATGGCGGCAATGTGGCGCAGCTGACTGACATTGAGGGGGGGATCACCGGATTTGGTTATGCCCCGGATATGGCTCATATCTATTACACCAAAAGGGTAAAAATCCTGGAGACTGCACATGATAAACACCCTGACCTTCAACATGCCAATGCACACATTGCAGACGATCTGATGTACCGCCACTGGGATCGCTGGAGCGACGGAACCTTCAGCCATGTGTTTGTGGCCGGCTATTCAGATGGTCAGGTAGACACCGGGCAGAATATCATGGAAGGAGGCCCCTGGAGCTCTCCCTTGCCTCCTTTCGGGGGCAGTTCCCAGATCGCCTGGAGTGCGGATGGCCGTTACCTGGCTTACACCTGCAAGAAAAAGGTGGGGAAAGACTGGACAACCAGCACAAATTCAAACATTTACTTTTATGACCTGCAAACCGGGGAAACAACCGATATGACGCCTTTCAATGACGGGTATGACAGGAATCCTGTTTTTTCGCCCGACGGCAGGTATATGGCCTGGGAAAGCATGGCCAAAGACGGTTTTGAATCTGACAAGAGCCGCATCATGATCATGGACCTTGAAACCGGAAAATACCGCGATTACTCTGCCGGATTTGACCAGACTTCCAGCGGTTTTTCCTGGTCGGATGACAGCCGCACGCTTTATTTTGTCAGCGGGATTCACGCCACTTACCAGCTGTATGCGCTCGACATTGAAAGCAAGGAGATCTCTCAGCTGACTGAAGGACGGCACAACTATCAATCGGTGGTTCCCGCTGGCGATCACCTGATTGCCGAACGGATGTCCATGTCGATGCCCACTGAGATTTATCGCGTGGATCCGCGGAATGGCCAGCAGGAGCAGCTGAGTTTTGTGAACCGTGAGATACTTGACCGCACCCCCATGGGAGATGTGGAGGAACGCTGGGTAACAACCACAGATGGCAAGGAGATGCTGGTGTGGGTGATCTACCCGCCAAACTTTGACCCGGACAGGGAGTACCCGGCATTGCTCTACTGCGGCGGCGGCCCCCAGAGTGCTGTCAGTCAGTTTTTCTCATATCGCTGGAATTTCCAGATCATGGCGGCCAATGACTATATCGTGGTTGCACCCAACAGGCGGGGTCTGCCCACTTTCGGGCAGGAATGGAACGACCAGATCAGTGAAGACTGGGGCGGACAGAATATGGATGATTATCTAAGCGCCATTGATGCGGTGAAGCAGGAAACTTTTGTGGATGAGAACCGTTTGGGTGCAGTGGGTGCAAGTTATGGAGGATACAGTGTGTTCTGGCTGGCCGGGCATCATGAAGAGAGGTTCAGCGCCTTTATTTCACATTGCGGGCTGTTCAACCTGGAGAGCTGGTACGGAAGCACCGAGGAAATGTTTTTTGCCAACCATGACATTGGTGGTGCTTACTGGGAAGATCCGACACCACACAGTTACGAATTCTCTCCGCATTTATTTGTACACCGCTGGGACACTCCCATGATGGTTATTCACGGAGCAAAGGATTATCGTGTTCCCTACATTGAAGGCCTCCAGGCTTTTAACGCGGCCCAACTGCAGGGAATCCCTTCCCGGTTGTTGTTTTTTCCCGAAGAAAACCACTGGGTGCTCACCCCCCAGAACGGGATCCTGTGGCAGCTGGAATTCTTTAAATGGCTGGATGAATGGCTGAAGTAAACAAATCAAATAAACAACCACTGTGGCATCGGGCTTTCCTGATCGCCATGGTGGTTCTTTTGGCTGTGCTTTTTATCTATTCACGGGGTTACAGGGCTTCACACCGGGCCCGTATTCCTGTTGATACTGTTGAAAGGCGGGCCTTTCCGGATACTTTAAGAACACAGGAAGATATGCGAGGAACCATTCAGGCCCCTGCGCGGGATATTGGTCCGGAACACCTGACCGGCCGTGTGGATCCGGCCGCTGATAACGCATTGGTGGTTGTAAGTGATGAATATGCCAGCCGTGCCGGAATGTATTTGCATGAAGAAGCTTATGCCGCTTTCAGGGAAATGCATGAGGCTGCCCTGGCTGACGGCATCCGGCTGACCATTTTGTCGGCTTTTCGGACCTTTGATCACCAGAGAAGGATCTGGGAAGACAAGTGGCATGGCCGGAGGGAATTGCACGGCAATGTGCTGGCCACCGATATTGATGATCCGGCCGATCGTGCACGGGAAATATTACGTTTCAGTGCCATGCCCGGAACTTCGCGTCATCACTGGGGCACGGATCTGGATCTCAATAGCCTGCAGAACAGCTATTTTGAATCCGGCGAAGGATTGGAAATTTATGAGTGGCTTTCTGAAAATGCATCCCGTTATGGCTTCTGCCAGCCCTATACGGCACACGGCGACAGACGCGACGGAGGATATGAGGAAGAAAAATGGCACTGGTCGTATATCCCTGTGGCCGACGAGTACCTGGAGTCCTACGGCCGCCTGATCTCATACCCGCAGATTACCGGTTTCGATGGATCAGAAACCGCCCGCCCCCTGCAGGTGATTGAAAGGTATGTGCTTGACATTAACCGTGATTGCCTTGAATTGGAGTGATCATATTCCGACACGGTAATAAGAGGCATAAAACAGATACCTCCCCAGTATTTCGGCCACCAGCAGGCAGGCTGTTCCCGCGTATATCAGCTTTGAAACGGCCCATGTGGAATCCGGCAGCAGGGTAAACCAGTAGGTGAGCAAACTGAATCCGGCCAGCATCAGGATCAGCTGGCCATGCCTCCACCAGGGTGATACGGCCGGGCTGAAGAATCCGCTGCCGGCCACTGCCATATCCGGCTGGATCAGCAACATGTTCAGCAGGCTGATGAATACCCCCGCAGCGATCATCATAAATACAGCGTTTTGTATCTGACGAATATCCGGGATATCCGGATTTTTTGAAAAATACAGGGCAAGAACCACCAGTGTGATGCTTCCCCCCAGTAACAATGCCGAATTGAAAAAAGCAATGGGGGTGGCCGGGGAATTCCACAGCGGAACGGTTTCAATCATATAGATCCGGGCCATGCTCCATACCAGGATAACTCCCACAATCAGGCATGCGAGGAACAGGTAGCTGAACAGGTCGCGGTGCGGTACATTGAAGTGCAGGGAAGCGGAGGCAATCAGCAGACAGAAGGTCAGCATGGATACCAAAAGGATCTCCCGGCTCAGCCAGGAAGTACCGATGTTGCTGAGGGCATATACCGAGTGAAGGGGAGAGGCCAGGTGAAAGAAAGAAATGGCAAGTGCCACCACCATGCAGCCGAGGGCCGTGAACATCAGCCATTTTTTTAAGTCCAGCGGGATGTTTGTTTCGGCGTTTTTTGTCACCAGTGAAAAAAGCAGTCCGGCGACAATAATGCCCAGGCTGATCTGTGTCAGCAGGGTAAAAAATACCAGTGGCCATTCATTGCTGTTCATACAGGTTTATTTTTATTCGGTTCAGCTTTTTACTTCCTCGCGGTTGGCAATCTGAAGCTCGCGGCTTCCGGTTTTTCGTGTGTCACGATGGGGGGTGATGACCAGGGCCGGTTTTGTGTAACCTGATTCAGGCAGCGGAAAGAATTCATTGTCTTCTCCGTGTTTTTTCTGAAGCTCTTCGAGGTCGCCATAATCAAGTACCCTTGCAGGGCAGGCCGATACACAGGCCGGGGCCTTTCCCTCCTCCAGGTAGTCAGCACAAAAACTGCATTTGGTCATTACCTTTTTATCATTGTCGAACTGCAGGGCACCATAGGGGCAGGTCCATTCGCAGTATTTGCATCCCATGCACCTGTCGTAATCGATCAGAACCACCCCGTCGTCCTGCTTGACGATGGCTTTATTGGGGCAGGCATCTCTGCAGATGGGTTCTTCACAATGATTGCATGCCATGGAAACCTGGTAGGCATATATGTTGGGTATCCATGCCGCCCCGCGCCGGACCCAGTCTCCCCCGCAGACCTCATACACACGGCGCCACCGCACACCCATGGGGGAGTCGTGCTTGTCTTTGCAGGCTACCTGGCAGGTTTTGCAGCCGGAACAGCCGGATGCGTCAAAATAAAAAGCCAGTTGCTTCATTGGACCATTTTTTATTTGCCCGGTATTTTTGACCGGTCAGTAATTATCACACGAGCCCGGGATAACGAAACCCCTGTGCCGGGCTATCCTTTTTTTACCTCCACCATCATGGTATGCTGCGCGTTTCCAAACGCAAGTGGGGTCCACTTGTGGCTGGTAAGCACATTCACATTGCCCCTGCGGTCAATGCCATCCTTGTCCGGCTTCCACCAGGCTCCCTGGGGAATATTCACCACCCCGGGCATGATCTTGTTTGTGAGCCGGCAGGGAATGCAGAGTTTCCCCCTGTCATTGTAAACAAGCACATCATCCCCGTCTTTGATCCCCCTGGGCCCGGCATCAATTGGGTTCATGAATACCCGTTGCGGAAAGGCCTCCTCCAGCCAGTCAATGGCGTCGTGGGTTGAGTGCACCCTCGACATGTAATGGTGCCCGATGGCCTGCAGGGGGTAGGTTTTGCTTTCCTCTCCGAAGGGGCTTTCCCACTCCCTGATATATTTCGGAACAGCCGGGATGGTGTCCGGCTTACCCATGTCGTAAAGTGTTTTGGAAAACAGTTCCACTTTTCCCGATGGGGTGTTCAGGGGGTTATTCTGCGGGTCATTCCTGAAATCGCGCAGGGCCACCTTCGGTTCTGTAACCGGCCGGGTATATACTCCGCGATTCATCTCATGCAACTTTTCCAGATCCGGTATGTCGGGGAAACGGGTGTTGCGGTAGTACCTGACTGCCCACTCAATCCATTCCTTTTCATTCCTGCCCAGGGTGTATTCGTCTTTCAGCCCAAGCCGCTCAGCCAGTCCGGCAGCGATCTGGTAGTCGGTTTTTGTTTCGTACGGGGGTTCCTGGACCTTGGGCATGATGATCACCTCGTCGCCGTATTTCCAGCCGTCTTCCAGCCCCCACATCTCAAATTGAGTACATACCGGCAATACCAGGTCGGCATACTTTGCCGAAGGCGTCATGAACTGGTCCTGCACCGCGATGAACTCCACCAGGCTTTCATCTTCCAGGATCCGCGCCGTGCGGTTGGTATCGGCGTGCTGGTTGATCAGGATATTTGATGCCACACACCAGATGAGTTTGATGTTGTTGTCCAGTTTGTCTGCCCCGACAACACCATC
>PWIY01000139.1 GCA_003560215.1 Bacteroidales bacterium
AAAGGGTGATCCCCGGTAAGCTCAAATGTTTGTTTTGCCAAACGATATGGCTTCGCATAGGTGGCCGAATCGGTGAACTCTTCCGCATCAAATCCGTAATAGCTCAGCCAGCGGTCCATGCGCCGGTCAGGCCAGGCTTCTTCTTTATCCGCTTCGGGGAGCGGATCCGGAGCTTGATTACGGGGGCCGCATGCAAGCATTGGCAGCATTGAGAAAATGACAATCATGGTGAATATCCTGCGCATAAATTGATTTTTCAGAAACGCCATCCCAGCAAATTCCAGAAATGAAGCTGCCAGAAACTCAGAAGGAATGCAAGTGTTGCCATCCCGTAAAAAATGCGGCTCAGGTTCCTGGTTCGGGGAACTTTCCAGATGTAGAAATTGCTGCCGATCATTATGAGGGTGAGAGGAATTGCCGCAACAGGGAAAAACAAGGCAACCTTTATTCCCGCGGGTATTCCGAAAATGATCTCTTCACCGCCGGCAGAAGCGAAAAGTAAAATGTAAAACAACAGAAAGAACAGCGATGTGATCCATGCAATGAACTTTGGAAAAACCGGGAGGTTATGGAGTGCCCTGGGCTTTTTGTCATACTGCCTTCTGGCAAAATAGAGCCAGGGCCAGATAAACAGGATATACATCATGCACAACAGGGTTATCACCGTAATGATCAGGTTATATTGCAGGTTGTACATGCCGCTGACCCGGTCGAAGGCCGTGATGGGGTAATCACTCAGGTAAAGTTTATCAGCGGGCTTTTCACCATTCCGGCTGAAACCCACAAAGGTGTTGCGATTCTCAAGGAAAAAGGTGGTGCTGTCTACCGGAAGGATGGCATGGGTTTCTCCGAACATATCCCTGACTTGCAATCCGCCTTCCCTGGCAGCCACTTCCAGTGGGTTAATGGCGCCGATGATTTTCAGCAGACTGGAGTGTGGCCGTCTGTTGGGGATGTATTGACCGGCAAACCCCTCCAGGTATTCGGAACTCAGGTCAATGGCAGCGGGGGGATCCGGGGGTGCCGGGAAGTACCGGCTCAGAAAATGATCCAGCACCTTAAGGTAACTTGGCTGGGCGTTTTCTCCGTTAAAGGACAAAAACAGACCCATGTTGTGTTCAGGGAATAAAGCAAGAAGACAATGGAAAAGGAAGGTGTTGCCGGGGTGCCCGATGATCCTGATATGCTCTCTGCTCAGGTCAATGAACCCGTGCAGGGCCGGATTCATTCCAGGTGCATGTTGTAAAACCGGCTCCTGCATGATGGCATAGGTGGCCGAATCAAGCAGGCTGATGGTGTCGTGCCGGGTCTGGTTCAGCAAAGCCTTCATAAAAACTGCCATATCAGACGCGGTGGAAGAGGCACCTCCGGCTCCTGTCATTGGTATCACCTCAAAACCCCTGGGTTTGAATTGACCTTCCTGCCATGCATAACCGGTTGACAAATCAGGTTTCAGGTCGTCGGGAACGGGCTGCCTGAAGGTGGAGGAGTTCATGTCCAGGGGAGAGAATATATAACTCTCTGTATATTCTTCGAAAGGCATGCCGCTGGCTTTTTCCACAAGAAGCTGCGCAAGGCCTGTTCCATGGTTGCTGTAGGCAGCTTCCTGACCGGGAGGTTGAATGCGCCGGGGGAGCTTTTTGCGAAATTGTTCCTCCAGGGGCGCAACGGGATCTCCTTCACGGAGGAAAAGGTGGAGCAATACATCCTCAAAACCGGGCGTGTGCGACATCAGGCAGCGCAGGGTAACGGGCTCATCATAGGTGTCGGGAATACTGAATGAGGTGAGGTAACGGTTGATGTCAGCGTCCAGGCTGAGGTTCCCCTGTTCTACCTGCTGCAAGACAGCGATCCAGGTGAACAGCTTGGAAATGGATCCCAGCCTGAACAGGCTCTTTCCGGGATCAACTTTGTTTCCTGCCTCAATATTGGTGTACCCGTAACCTTTGTTTAACAGGAGTTCTCCGTTGTGAATGAGTGAAACGGAGGCACCTGCGATCTTCATCTCATCCATTGTGGCGAGGATTACCCCGTCCATGAATGCTTCAAGTGCTAACGTGTCCTGAAAAGAAGGAGCAGGCAGGGTTTCGTTGCGGGGAGGTTCGTCGTTTGCCGGCGATACCTGGGTTGCCAGGGTAAAAATCAGCAGGAAAAAGAAAAAAAAGCGTAAAATCGGGCTCATCGGAGGGGGTGTTTGTTAGAGAGGGTAAATATAAGAAACCTGTATGAATAAATACCTCTCCGAACCCCTGGAAATGAGTTATAAATCCACTTTGCCATTTATTTTCTCAAGTAAAAGAAAAATGTCATCCACGCAACCTCCGCACACGGTACCTGCTGTGGTGGCATCACCTACCTCTTCAATGGTTTTTAGTTTCTGATCGCGGATGGCTTTTGCGATTTCGCTTTCCGTGATTTCGTTGCATGTACAAATGATCGGATCTGGCATGGCTTATTCTTTTAACGAGGGCTACGCCCCCTTGGTTAATCATGGCTTCACACCCTCCGGTTGTTGGTTCTCATGGGCCGTGTGTTGGGGAAGCTGTCCATGGTTTGGTAAATGGCCCGCGAGGTTGTTGGTTCTCATGGGCTTAGTTATACATTGACTACCGGGGTAGTACACATTGATGGTTCCGGGGGCAGAGAAGGGGTTTTCCTTCCCTGCCCCGGAACAGGTGTGTTAAATTACGGATTAATTTTCACCCAGTAAAATTTTCATGTCTTCGTCGACCGAACCAATGCCGCTGATGCCGAAATTCTCTACCAGCACGTTGGCTACATTGGGTGAGAGGAAAGCAGGCAATGTGGGTCCCAGGTGGATGTTTTTCACGCCAAGCGACAGCAATGCCAGCAGTACTATCACTGCTTTCTGCTCATACCATGCAATGTTATAGGCAATGGGCAGTTCGTTGATGTCGTTCAGTTCAAATACTTCCTTCAGTTTCAGTGCGATCACCGCCAGTGAATAACTGTCGTTGCACTGTCCTGCGTCCAGAACCCTCGGTATGCCACCAATGTCGCCCAGGGGAAGCTTGTTGTAGCGGTACTTTGCGCATCCTGCCGTAAGAATCACAGTGTCTTTCGGAAGCGCCTCTGCAAATTCCGTGTAATAGTCACGGCTTTTCATGCGGCCGTCGCAGCCTGCCATTACAAAGAATTTTCTGATCGCTCCTGATTTGACGGCATCCACCACTTTGTCTGCCAGTTGTATTACCTGGTTATGGGCGAATCCGCCGACAATTTCACCGGTTTCAATTTCTTCCGGACTGTCACAGCGTTTTGCGTGCTCAATGACGGAAGAAAAATCCTTGCGTCCGCCTTCCGGTCGTTCCGGGATGTGTGTGGAACCTGCGAGACCCGATGAGCCGGTGGTGTAGATTCTGTCAGCATATGTGGCGCTTTTCAGCGGGGGAACAATGCAGTTGGTGGTGAACAGAATGGGGCCGTTGAATTTCTCAAATTCTTCCCGTTGCTTCCACCATGAATTCCCGTAGTTGCCAACAAAATGCTCATATTTTTTGAAAGCAGGGTAATAATTGGCGGGCAGCATTTCACTGTGGGTGTAAACATCAACCCCGGTACCCTGCGTCTGCTCCAGGAGGTCTTCCATGTCGCGCAGGTCGTGGCCGCTGATCAGGATGGCCGGGTTGTTCCGCACGCCGATATTTACACTGGTGATTTCGGGATGACCATACTTTCCGGTATTGGCCTTGTCAAGCAGTGCCATTACTTCAACGCCTTTGCTGCCACATTCAAGTACCATGGCGGTCAGGTCATCTCCGCTCAGGCTGTCGTCCAGAGTGGCAGCCAGTCCTTTTTGCATGAAAGCGTTGACTTCTTCGCTGATTTCTCCGAGGTTATCTGCATGCTCGGCATAGGCAGCCATTCCCTTGATGCCGTAGATCAGCAGTTCACGCAATGAGCGGATGTCTTCGTTCTCGGTCATCTGCAGTACACCAACCTCCATTGCTTTGCTGTCAAATTCTTCCGGTGTGGTGGCTTCCCAGGTGGCTGCTGCCGGAAGTTCTTCGCTGTTATTTTGTACACCTGCATCCTGAAGTTTGCTTTTCAGCTCATTCCGGAGGGCAAATCCTTCCCTGATCTTCTCGACAAAACGCGCCTTGTCAAAGTTGGCATTGGTGATGGTCATAAAAAGGGTTTCCATCACATAGCGGTCAATCCTGTGGTCAGTGATTCCGTGTTCCCTGCCTTTGTTGGCATAGACCGACAGGCCTCTCAGAAAATACATGGCCACATCCTGAATGCCCGCTACTTCGGGTTCTTTGCCGCAGACGCCTTTAACGGTGCATCCTGTGTTTTTTGCGGCTTCCTGACATTGAAAACAAAACATACTCATAGCTTTTTTCTTTTTGGGTGATTGATTAAAATTTAGTGAATTATATCCATTCTTCCTGAATGATTGATCCCTGAAGGCTGACCGTGATGGCTTTTACCGGAACTTTACGTCCTGCTTTGTCAGCTGCTTTTTTGGCCAGCTGCAAAAGTCCGCTGCAGCAGGGGACCTCCATAACCATTACGGTCAGGGTGTTGATCCGGGCCTCATCGATCATGGCCACAAGCTTTTCGAGGTATTGGTCTTTGCCATGGTCCAGCTTCGGGCAGGCGATTGCCAGGCCTTTACCCTTGAGGTGCTTGCTGTGAAAGTCTCCCATGGAAAATGCCACGCAATCTGCCGCAAGCAGTACATCGGCTTTTTGGAAATATGGAGCCTGGGGGTTGACCAGATGCATTTGCACGGGCCATTGCCTGAGTTCAGAGGGCTGACTGCCGGATGGTGCAGGGTTGGTATCTGTATCCCCGTTTCCCTGGTTGCCGAAATTCATCATCCTGGAACCGGGGCATCCCCCTCCCTGAGCTAAACCGGCGGAGGCCACTGCTTCTTTAATCATTTCCCTGTCGTTCATTTCTTTGGTATTCATGTTGGTTTTTAATTTGGATAAATCAATATGCGGGGCATTTTTTTTCAGGTATTTCACACCTTGCTCAACAAATTCGGTCTGGTTGTGGTCAATCAGGTGGTTGAGGTGTGCAAGCACGGTGCTTTCTCCTTTCGGGAGTATCCGCTCCAGCACCCTGATCTCATCGTAGGGCTCTGCCTCGCGTTCTTCAAGGGTAATGGCACCGGTGGGGCATTCAGGGATACAGGCCCCCAGCCCGTCGCAGTAAAGGTCACTGATCATTCTTGCTTTTCC
>PWIY01000307.1 GCA_003560215.1 Bacteroidales bacterium
GTAAAAAACGGCATTTCTTCCACGTTTTCTTTTGTTAGTTTCTGCATGGCTTTGAGGGCAAGCGGTCCTTGTACAGCCAGCTGAGAGATCTCATCGGAAGCATTGGTGAGCTTGGCGCCGATGTTCGCATTTTGTTTGGTCAGCCAGTTGAAGTCCTTTTCAATATTTGACGCATTGACCACAAGCAGGTATTTCTCTTCATTGAAACGGTAGATGAGGAAGTCATCCACAATCCCACCCTTGTCATTGGGGAAACAGGTATATTGAACTTTTCCGTCATGCAAAACAGATGCATCATTGGAACTGACCCACTGAATGAGGTCCAGGGCCTTCGGGCCTTCTACCCAGATTTCGCCCATATGGGATACATCAAACACCCCCAGGGCATTCCTGACAGTTTCATGTTCCGTAGTTACACCCTCAAACTGGACAGGTAAATAAAAACCGGCAAAAGGCACCATTTTGCCTCCCATGTGTTCATGCTTATCTTTTAAAACAGTGGTTTTCATGTATAGGAATTTTTAACTATTTATTTGGATTATATGATCAGCAGTTGCGCAAAAATAAGAAAATAGGGAGAATATTTCCTGTAAAAAAGGGAGCAGCCCTGGCTGCTCCCTTTTGCTTGTTGTTAAATGCAGGCTCCTTAAAGAAATCACTCTCTTTCTCTCGGGCCTTCAATCAGCTCAAACTGTGGTGGCTCCCCGGCCTCTGTGCAGCGGTACTCTGCTTCAAGATAGGAACGGGAGAAGTTGTCATTGAAAGTCTCAAAACCAACGATGTAATGTACATCAATACCTCCCGATTGGGGAGTGGCATCGGGATAGCGGTTTTGCAGCACCTTGATCAGGCCTTCTTCCACAATCCTCCTGAACATTTCATCCACGGTGGCTTCGGGTCCTTCATTGTCATAGATCTCACCGAGTTCAGCGTCCATATAATTGCCGTCATCATCCTTTTCCACGCGTCGGGCAACCAGACGCATATCGAAGTTTGAGAAAAAGGCACTTGCCCCGTAATAATATCCGAAATCGTCAAATTGCGGATGCGGAATGGGGTCAACCTCAGCAAGATGCATATAGTCACTGCTTGACATAATGAAGCGGGTGGTAGGATCAAATGCCCAACCGATTTCACCGTACACATATTGTTCAGAAACAACCTCAATGTAGGTGGTTCTGTGCCACTTCAGACCGTCAAAGGTATAGTGGGCTATTTCAGGGCTGGTACTTCCTCCTGAAAAGACCATGTACTTAACCACCTTTTCTGTACCATCAACCGCATAAGGATACTGGTTTTTCAGCCATATTGGCAAATGCTTATCCGCAGGGTCATCATCCGAAAAGTTATTGAACCGGGCAATGGAGCCTCCGAAATGGTCATAATCGTCACCGGTGAATTCGTAACCGACAAAAGGAATATCCTCCCGTCTTTCCTCCAGATTCCAATCCCTGCCGTCAAATTCGTAGGTGTCAATATTTAGCCATGTATCGCCATCCCTATAGTGGTAAATCAGCTTTTCTATATCTCCTTCGGTAGCATCGGGATATTTCCTGATCAGGAAGAAAGGAAGATTGTTTTCAGGCGGATTGCCGGGAGTAAATGCATCGCTGATTCCAAGTTGCTGGTAATCCTCTTCGGTCAGTTCATACCCGAACCCCGCATGGTACCATTCCGGATCTTCGAGAAGCCGGTTATAGGTTACCATGGCACTGCTACCCAGGTTAAGGGCAATGAAATTACCGGAAAGGATGCCCGGCACATGATCTGATGCGGGCTCAGCTTCGGTAAATGCCTGATATTCGGCTACCTCGCCTCCCACGCTATTGTAGTCTGATGCCGCAACGGTATATTCAATGGCTTTGCTGTAGGGCCGCTGCCTTTCATCCAGGTCATCGTACACATCCTGGTTCGGTTCGCACCCGAAGGTGAACAGCATTCCGGCCATGATGCTGAATAAAGCTAAATGTCTCATATTTATTTGATTTGTCATGTTAATCATTTAGAAATTTACCCTGAAAGACAGGCTCCAGGTTCTTCCGAATCCATAATATACAGTAGCCGTATCATAGTTAAATGATGCGCCGTCCGTGGCATCCGCAATATACCTGGTATCAAACAGGTTGTTTACGTTGGCGTACATGGAGGCGTTCAGGTCATTGATCTGAAACCTGTACCTGAGGTTCATATCTACCACCTGGTAGGAGGGCATTTCCCAGGCCTGTATACCCCGCTCTTCATAAACCGTACGGTTCTCGACATTAAAATCAGCAAAAATCCTGTCATAATGGGTGAAATCCAACCCCAGTGTAACCCGCTGAAGCACATCATAATCAATTGAGAATCCGGCGGTGGTCTGTGCAGAATTGCCAACTTTCAGGTCTTTTGCGTACACCTCGTGGGTACCGATGAGTCGTTGTTCTTCGTCATAAATGTCCGCAATCACATCGTCGGTCCATGTCCAGTCACCCAGGGAGAACATTCCCCTGACCTCAAGCCTTTGGGTGGGTTCAGCAATAAAATCAAGCTCGATTCCCTGATGCAGGGCATTCAGTCCTGTCATGTTGGCCATGACATCCCCAATGCGCCTGGTAAGTGCCTTGTCAAGCCAGTTCGTCCGGTAAAGGGTGAAATTGGCCGAGAGGAAACGTCCGCGATAACCATAGCCCAACTCTCCTGACATAACGCGTTCGTGCTGAGCTCCGACGTTTACCTCATTGGTGAAGCCGATAAAGGCAAAACGGAAGAAGGGAGCACGTGTAAAGTATCCTCCGTTCAGGAAAACATTGTGCTGTGGTGTCAGGTTGTAATTGACACCCCCCTTCACGCTGTAAGCATTGAAATTTATCCAATCTGAGCGTTCTTCCGGGCTGCCTTCCTCATACAGGAAGTAGTCGGTCCGGCGATAGCCTGTGTGTGATCCGGTAACAGACAGAAATGCAGAATATTCATCTGTAATGTACTCTGCCTGTGTAAACAGGCCTGCCCACCTGACCTCTCCAAGATCATGGTAATTGATTTTATCCCCTTCATGCAGCAGGGTGTTCGCCGGCCTGTTTACATTCCGGGAGTTACCACCTCCTGTAACATCAAGAAAGTATTCACCGCCCAGCAGGTCATCAATCTGCTGATAATGGTATCCGCGATAGTAACGAAGATCAAGCCCTCCGGTAAGTTCGAAATTATCAATATCTCTGGTCAGGGTGGAAAGCATTCCGTACCAGTCATGTTCATTCATGGCATTGGCCACAATTGCCTTAGACCCTGTTTCAGAAAGCGCATTTTCAGCCATTACCGCATCAAAATCCAGATAACCGTTGGGTGTTAGTTTGGTCATTTCATAGGGCAAACCATCTGTGCTGTTGTGCCTGAGCCAATTGGCGTTATCTCCGAAAATACGGCGACCTCCCCCGGAAGAAACAGATGCATACAGGGCTGTTGAAAGCGTGGTTTCAGAGTCAATGGACCAATAGTGGTTCAGGGATACCTGTGGCTTGTGATAAAAGTTATAAGATCCGCTATAAAGCTGACCGTTTTTGTAACCCATGGACGGATTGTACCTCCTGCCGTCGCGATGATCACGGTAAGTCTGGATCAGCTGCCTGGGCCAACGCTGGTTATGAACCTGAGGTGCACCAAAGGCAGTTAAAGCCATGGTGTGATCATCGTTGATCTGCTTGGAAACGTTGACAAAATAGGACCATCCTTCATAATCGAGTCCTTCCACATAACGGTTACCCACATTCCTGCTTCCGGATACGGTAGCTGCCCAGCCATTGTCAAGAAGACCGGTTGACATGGTAATGCTTTGTTTGCTGTATCCATCGCTTCCGATTGCGGTCGAAAAGTTTCCTCTGCGCTGCGCATCGGTTGAGCGGGTGATGATATTAATGGTACCCCCGACCGAACTGATGGCCAGGCGGGAAGCACCAAGCCCCCGCTGTACCTGCATGTTGCTGGTTACGTCTGACAAACCGGCCCAGTTCGACCAGTAAACACGTCCGTTTTCCATATCGTTGACAGGAACACCATTGATCAATACCCCAATGTTGTTGGAGTCAAATCCACGAAGGTTGATCCGGGAATCACCATATCCGCCCCCGTCTTTTGTGGCATAAACGGAGGGTGTCAGTTTCAGGATTTCCGGGAACTCCTGGGTACCCAGCCGTTCTGTAATAATTTCAGCAGAAATGTTAGACACAGAAACCGGAGTCTGACGGTCGCGTGCAAAGGAGGAAACAACCATGACCTCCTGCAACCCGATGGTACTTACCTCCAGTTCAACAACACCAAGATCCTGGTCGGTTTCCGCATCCACTGTCAACAGTTTTTCAAGATAACCAAGGTAAGAGATGCTGACTGAATATACCCCCGGATCAACGGACAAACGGAATGTGCCGTCGAGGGCTGTTGTGGTTCCGAAAGACCTGCCGGTGTCCACATTAATGGCCTCAATCAGAGCTGATGGCAAAATTTCTCCATCTTCTCCCCTGACTTTTCCACTGATGGATGAAGCTGCCACCTGGTGCCCCATAAGCACCAGCATGGCCGCAAACAATAACACAGTTGATAAAAATCTTTTCTGTTGCATAATTTTATGAAGTTTGATTGAATACGCTGTTGTTAAATGGTCATCAATTCTTACCTGTTAACCTGAAGGCGGCGGGTAACCACAGTGTCGCCGGCAACCACCTGTACAATATACATTCCCGCATTCAGTCCATACAGATCAATGCTTACGGCATGGTCATTTACCGTAACTTCCCTGACCACCTGCCCGCTGAGATTAAAAATGCGAACCTGGTCGATACGGCTTTCTGCATGTTCCACACGAATTTGCGAAGATGCGGGGTTGGGGTACAGCTGAACATCTGATAACTCAGGTTCCGGGATGATGCTGGTTTCAACCTCCTCAAAATCTTCCAGGAAACGGGGGAAAACCTGAACGTTGTCAAAAAACATCTGCACAATGGCAGTAACATGTTTCGGATCATCAGGTATATCTGTCCCGATAAAATCAGCATCGCGGAATTCCGTGCGCAGGATCCCCTCACCAGACTCATCAAAAACAGTATAGTTCTCACCTCCATCAAATTCTTCACCATGGTGCTCCTCATCAAAGGACAAATCCATGACTTTAACCAGTCTTCCCTGGTATTCCGCTGAAAGTACCGCCAGCGTTCTTACCAGCACCTCGGGTTCATTATCTGAGGAACTGGCCTCACCAGGATCCTCATCCGGATGGAACTGGAAATTGTTCCGGTATACTGAAAGTGATCCTGTAAGACCTGTAATTCCATCATTGATATCGTACTCCGAAGTAATAATGCCATCTTCGTCATCAATAATTACCCCGGCTGTACCATCCTGAATCCATTTTTGATTGCGCCAGTCCTGCTGGAAGGTCAGAATAACTTCACCGGTTATCCGATATGTGGTGCCATCTGTCAGTCCTTCCTCCCGCAAAGTAGCCAGATCCGGAACTTCAAACACATCCGGTGCCTGTTCCAGGGTCACCTCATCAATCCACCACCGGTGGGTGTCTGTTCCTTCGCCCCGGTAAACAAATGCCAGGTAAACAATCTCACCGGTATATTGACCCAGGTTAAGTGTCACTTCCGTCCAGTCGCCATGGGCCTGGTCCGATTCATGGATCTCTTCAAAGTGTTCATTGGCCGGGTTGCCGCTCCCTTTGGAAATCATCACAGCAGAATACCCGTAAGTATTCATGAACTGGTTCCTTTCCAGGAAGTGCATCAGCACTGTTTCGTCTTCCGGTAGCTCAATCTGCGGGGTTACCAGCCAGCTGTCGGCCTTTTCATCACTGCCGAGAAAATTGTGGTGGGCAGATTCATCGTCAGCCTCCCAGCCACCATCATCTTCCAGTGTATAGTGTGACCATCCTGCAGGTGGGAACTCTTCCCCGTCAAAAGCCTCAGTCCAGGGAATCTCTGTAAGTCTTTCAGGATCAAGAATAACCATCATTATTTCTATGATTGCATCTGCTTCAAGGAGAATTGTGCCTTTTTCTGTCTGGTATCCTTCTTTTTCGACAGAGTATGAGTAGTTTCCCTCCGGAATATCTTCCATGGAGTACACTCCGGCTTCCCAGGCCTCGCCATCAAAAGTAACCACTGCATCCTCAATGGCCTCCCCGTCTTCATCATTGACCACAAAAGTTACAGAATGAAAATCAAGTGCTTCAAAGTCATCGGTGAACCTGGCAGTGATCTGTATGTCGTCAAAAAACATCCCTACAATGGCCGTAACGTGCCTCGGGGTGGTGGGAACAGGTGAACCAATGTAATCAGCATCAAAAAATTCGGTTCGGAAGATGCCTTCTCCGGATTCATCATAAACATCATAGTTGGACCCTGTATCGAAGTTTTCCCCATGGTATTCCTCGTCAAAGTGCAATTCCTCAATTCTTACCAGTCTGCCCTGGTCATCGGCAGAAAGACTCTCCAGCGTGCGATCAACTGCCACCATTTCGTTTCCTTTGGAGGTAGGTTCAGCCAGATTTTCCACAGGTGTAAGCCGGTAGTTGCCTCTGAAATAACTCAGTGTTCCCTTCAGTCCTGTAAGTCCATCTCCAAGATCGAATGTAGTTGTCAGCACCCCACCCGGGTCATCAATTATAATGCCTGCGGTTTCGTCCTGTATCCATTTTCTGTTCCGAAAACTTTGCTGATAGGTAAGAATCACTTCCTCAGACAGGGTGTAAACAGTTTCCTCATCCGGCTCCTGATTCCGCAGGGCGGCTACACTGGGCATGTCAGTTATACCCATGTCGGCCAATGATCTGGCAGTAATCTGAATGTTGTCATGAAACATGATAACAATGGCAGTCACAGATATTTCTCCTTCGGGAATGGAAACTCCGATATAATCTGCCTCCCAGAATTCAGTTCTGAACACGCCTTCTCCTGTTGGGTCAGACACGTCATAATTATTGCCCGTTCCAAAGAGATCGCCCTGATCCTCTTCATCAAAAACCAGGTCAGCGATATGAACAAGTCTTCCCTGGTCATCTGCTGACAGGTCTTCCAGGGTACGCTCAACGGCCACCATATCATTACCGGTCGAAGAGGCTTCGGGAAGGTTCTCCACAGGGGTGAACTGATAATTATTGTTGTGGATATTCAATGTTCCTTTCAGGCCCGACAACCCATCCCCAAGATTGAATGTGGTAGTCAGCACGCCACCCGGGTCATCAATTTCAACACCTGCGGTCTCATCCTGTATCCATTTTTTGTTCCTGAAACCTTGCTGGTAAATCAGGACAGGTTCACCGGTTAACAAATACACGGTTTCCCCGTCAGCATCCAGGGACCGCAACTCTTCCAGTGTTTCGACTTCAACAACTTCATTATTGTTGTTTTCCGCAAAACTCCCGGGGGAGAAAAGAAAGAAAGCAAACAAAAAACAAAGCGGGCTTTTGAGTAAAAAATGTTTCATAATCATTTGTTTTTGTGTGTATTATAAAGTTTATCAAAAGGTGTAAAGGCGATAGCTGCAAAAACCTTCAAGGTTGATCAATCTGTTTTCAAAAGGACAATTAAACTCCTTCTGAACTGAACAGGGAAGGCTAAATTAAAAAAAAAAAACCCCCGTTCAATCCGCTGAAAGCAAATTGTTAATAAATATTAATAACTGCGTAAAATACTGATTTACAGAACCATGAAAGAAGAATCTACTTCATGGCCCGGGTAACAAGACTGGCCGCATCTTTGAGAAGAATGGCGGACTGAACCTCAAGGCCTGAATCGTCAATAATTTGCTTTGCTTCTTCAGCATTGGTGCCCTGAAGACGTACAATAATCGGAACCCTGATATCCCCGATGTTCTCACAGGCGTCGACAATTCCCCTGGCAACCCTGTCGCAGCGGACGATTCCTCCGAAAATATTCACCAAAATCGCTTCAACGCCCGGATCCTGAAGAATGATGCGAAAAGCAGCCTCCACACGCTGAGCATTGGCTGATCCCCCCACATCGAGGAAATTGGCGGGTTCGCCGCCGCTTAGTTTTATGATGTCCATGGTGGCCATGGCAAGTCCGGCACCATTTACCATACAGCCCACATTGCCGTCGAGCTTCACATAATTCAGGTCATGTTTGCCTGCTTCCACCTCCATGGGATCCTCCTCCTGCACATCTCTCATCTCCACAATATCCGGATGGCGAAACAGTGAGTTGTCATCAATGGTCATTTTGGTATCAACCACCAGGATCCTGTTGTCTGATGTTTTAAACAGGGGATTGATCTCCACCAGGGAGGCATCGGTTTCCAGGTATGCTTTTACAAGCCGCGGGATGAATTTCAGCATATTTTTAAAGGCATCACCTTTGAGTCCCAGATTAAAGGCAATCCGCCTGCATTGAAAAGGCTGTATGCCGGCCACAGGATCAATGACTTCAGTAAAAATCTGTTCAGGGGTTTCTGCAGCCACCTCTTCGATGTTCATGCCACCACGGGGGGAATAAACGATCACATTGCGTGAAGATTCGCGATCCATCAGCAAACTCATATAGAATTCTTCCGGGTCATTTTCCCCGGGATAATAAATGCCTTGTTCCACAAGTACCTTTCTGACCAGTTTGCCTTCCGCGGAGGTCTGCGGGGTCACAAGGCGCATACCGATGATATCGGTGGCGTGTGCTTCCACCTCATCCAGGCTTTTGGCTATTTTTACCCCACCGCCTTTTCCTCTGCCTCCGGCGTGTACCTGGGCTTTAACTGCCCAGGTGCTGACTCCTGTGGATTCTTCGATTTTCCTGGCAGCAGAAATCGCTTCTTTGGCGTTCTCCACCAATATACCCATGGCCACGGGCACATCAAAAAACCGCAACAACTGTTTGCCCTGATATTCATGTAAGTTCATATACCCTGATTTGTTTAAACTGATGAATAAAGCAAATTTACAATAATCGATTTAAATACAGACAGCGCAGTTCGATCTGTCGAAACTTTTTTTGGAATCATAAAATATTTGATCACCCGCCACGTTCTTGAATTGACGGAGAAAACAAAATAACCGCCTATGAAACAATCAGGTACCATTGAAGATTATCTTATGATGTACAATCACCTCAGATCAGGAAGCAAGACCAATGATCATGAAGTTACAGCCGAAAGAAATCAGTCTGTCTGCCAGGATCAGTGCGGACAACAATCCTTACCCGGCAAACAAGTGATCCGCAATATCCTGGATTATTCCAGGGCGCTGACTGTATTGAAGCGGGGTGATGGTGAACCTTTGTTTATCTTAAACAATTAAGCGCAAAAGCACGCATTGCAAAAACCCTTTCCGGCCTCAGTTGCCCGAAAGGGTTTTTCTTTAGGCTTCTTTCAAAAAGTGTTATTTTTGCATGAAAATGTAAAGAAAGCATCAGTTGATCTCAACATGATTCATTTCACCAAATTCTAACCAGATGAAAATGAAAGCAAGGCTTTTAGCCACCCTGTTTATTTTTGCCATTTTTGCGTTCCAGGGGTGCAGATCTCAGGATTTATGCCCGGCTTATTCTGACACCGGGGAAGAAATAAGGGAAGAGCAACCGGTCGATCACGCATAATGTATTTTCATAGTTGAAATCCAGCAATTCCAAATATCTACGTAAGCCTGAATGGCTTCGCACACAGCTGACCAGGGCACAGGATTACAGTCGCGTGAAATCGACCCTGGAAAACGGAAGTCTCCATACCATCTGTGAAAGCGGAGCGTGTCCGAACAAAGGCGAATGCTGGAGGGAAGGTACCGCCACATTTATGATCCTCGGCGACATTTGCACACGCAGCTGTCGTTTTTGCAATGTGAAGACCGGTAAGCCCTTTCCTCCGGACCCCGGGGAGCCGGAAAAAGTTGCTGAGGCCGTCAGGGAAATGGGTGTTAAACATTGTGTGATCACCAGTGTAGATCGTGATGATATTCCGGACGGCGGGGCCGGGATATGGGCAGAAACCATCAGGGCCATCAAGCAGGCTGCACCCGGAACCACCATAGAAGCATTGATACCTGACTTCAAGGGAGATGCCACTGCTGTGCAAAAGGTCATGGATGCCGGGCCGGAGGTAATCAGCCATAACCTGGAAACAGTCAGACGGTTGACAAAAGAGGTGCGGGTATATGCCAATTACGACACCAGCCTGGGTGTGTTAAAATATATTTCCGAAAACAGTTCAATCCGCACGAAATCAGGCATCATGCTCGGACTGGGTGAAACAGAAGGGGAGATACTTGAAACCATGGATGATCTGAGGGATGCAGAATGCCAGGTGATTACCCTGGGACAGTACCTCCAACCCTCAATCCATCACCTGCCTGTACAAAAATATGTGCACCCTGATGATTTTAATCGTTATGGCAAAGCGGCAAAGGAAAAGGGATTCCGGTTTGTGGAGAGTGCTCCTCTTGTACGGTCCTCATATCATGCCATTAATCATGTACAATAGGTAAGGGTGATCCAGGTGCTGACACATTTCTACATATTGCTTCTGAAGATTGCAGTTTTTTCAGCCGGAACACAAAACGGATCCGGCAACAATATGGAAATACTGCCCGGAGCCTGGCAAACCGCCGGTTATTTTCATCTGCTTGAGGACAAACAGGTGGCGGTGGCCGGCAATCATACATCCATGATCCAAAATACCCACCTGGTAGACACCCTGCTTGCCTCAGGAATCAATGTGGTAAAGGTTTTCAGCCCGGAACACGGTTTTCGCGGCAAAGCGGCTGACGGAGAATATGTGGATGATTCCACAGATCCGCGAACCGGCATCCCGATTGTAAGCCTGTACGGAAGTAACCGGAGGCCAACCCGGGATCAGCTCGCTGATGTGGACATCATTCTTTTTGACATGCAGGACGTGGGTACAAGGTTTTACACCTACCTCTCGACGATGACTTATATCATGGAGGAATCCGCAGATAAAGGGATTCCGGTCATCATTCTCGACAGGCCCAATCCGAACGGTCACTACGTGGACGGACCCATACTTGAACCGGATCATGCCTCCTTTGTGGGCCTGCACCCGGTTCCTGTGGTTCATGGAATGACAGTGGGTGAATATGCACTGATGGTTAACGGGGAGGGGTGGCTGAAAAATGACAGAAGCGCGGACCTGCGGATAGTCCCTGTGGCCAATTATTCGAGAAAGATGCGGTACGCTCTTCCTGTGGCGCCGTCTCCGAATCTTCCGAATATGCATGCGGTATACCTTTACCCTTCACTGTGCTTTTTCGAGGGCACATCAATCAGTGTCGGCAGAGGCACCCCTAAACCATTTCAAAAGTTCGGACATCCTGATCTCCCGGCCTCAGCCTATCAGCATGTTTTTACCCCGGAAAGCCGGCGCGAATCACCGAACCCGCCCCAGCTGGGCAAAGAATGCCGCGGACAGGACCTGAGTCGGTTCAATAAGGAAGAACTTAAGCAAAAAGACCGGATCAACCTGGGTTTTCTGCTGGAAGCTTATCACCACTTCCCTGATAAAGATGAATTTTTCAACCCCTATTTTGACCAGCTGGCAGGCACCACCATCCTGCGGGAACAGATCGTGGCCGGATATTCTGCCTCAGAAATCAGGGCCGGATGGGAAGAGGACCTGGAAGCATTCAGGCAGCTCAGGGCTGACTACCTGCTATATCCGGAACAATAGCAACCTGTCGCAACATCATGCAACCATCTGATTTAAAAAATAATACAATACGTGATGTATATCTGTGGTTTAAGTCCGCACTGAATTTTACCGATCATGCGGGTGAAATCAGCGCCACAGCCAATGAGATCCTTTACCGTTTTCTGAATATTTCTCCGGATCAAAGGGTGACCGAACCTGATTCGACGGTTTCAACCGAAGATATCGGCCGTCTGAGCATGGCCATTGAGCGCCTGAACAACCATGAACCCGTCCAATACATAACTGGGGTTACCGAATTTGATGGCCTGTCTATTTATACAGAACCCGGTGTGCTTATTCCACGCCAGGAAACAGAAGAACTTGTATCCTGGGTTGCCGGTCATTTAAAAGATCCGGCCAATAAAGGAGTCCGGCCAGGAAATCTACTGGATATCGGTACAGGAACCGGGTGCATTGCCATTGCCCTGGCATCCAGGTTGCCAAATTACCGGGTTATGGCCTGTGATATCAGTAAACTTTCACTTCAGGTGGCGAGACTCAATGCTTTGAAAAACAATGTCAGTATAGAGTTGTTGCACTGCGATATACTGGAGAAGGATACCCCCCACATTTTATCTTCCTCCCTGGAGTGCATCGTAAGCAATCCACCTTATGTCACCCAGGCTGACAAAACCCGAATGCAGCCCAATGTACTGGAATATGAGCCCGATGAAGCGCTTTTTGTTCCTGACAATGACCCGCTGATCTTTTACAGGATGATTGCAGAAAAAGCATATGACTGGCTCTCACCAGGAAGCTGTATTTTCCTGGAGATCAATGAGAACCTTTCGGTTGAAACCGGAATGCTACTCAATAAACGGGGGTTTACCAACATTGAACACCGGCGCGATATTCACGATAAAAATCGTTTTATTCGTGCCCGTAAACCGGCACAATAAAAGAACTATTTCATGGCAACCCCGATGGCCGACACAAAATCATCAATGTCGTTTTCTGATGTTTTGTAACTGGTCATCCACCTGACTTCGTTTTTCTCCGCATCCCATGTATAGAAATAATACTGGCGCTGAAGTTTTTCTATGGCGCTGGCCGGCAGCGAGGCAAAAACGGCATTGGTTTCAACCTTCTGGGTGATTGTTACCCCGCTGATGTTGCCGGCCTTTTCCGACAGAACGGCAGCCATGTTATTGGCATGCCTGGCATTGATCAGCCAGAGGTCGTCCGAAAGCAGGGCATTGAATTGCGCACTGATAAATCGCATTTTGGAAGCAAGCTGCATAGACTGTTTCCTCGTATATTCAAATCCCTCTGCAAGTTCAGGGTTCAGAAAAACCACAGCCTCAGCAGCCATGGCACCATTTTTTGTACCTCCAAAGGAAAGCACATCAATCCCCGCATCAGATGTGAGTGCTGCCAACGACAAATCCAGCGCAGCAGCGGCATTTGCCAAACGGGCTCCGTCCAAATGAAGGTAAAGCCCGTGTTCCCTGGCAAAAGCAGAAATTTCCTTAAGCTCTCCGGGCTGATACACAGTTCCCATTTCGGTAGATTGTGTAAGGGAAATCACTTTGGGCTGCACATGATGCTGAAATCCAACTGACTTCAGCAAGGGTATGATCTGGCCGGAATTGATTTTTCCATCAGGGGCCGCAAGGGTCAGAAGTTTACACCCGGTCCCTTTTTCCGGTGCTCCGCATTCATCATTTTCAAGATGTGCCTTGTCGGCGCAAACCACGGCCTGGTAAGGGCGGGCAATGTGCCCGATTGCAGCCACATTGGCTCCGGTACCCGTCAGTACAGGAAAAACCTTTGCATTGGCCCCGAAATGTTTGCGGAACAATTTTTCCGTTTCCAGTGTATGAATGTCATCACCATATCCGATGGCATCGCCCTGATTGGCTTCTATAATGGCCCGCATCACTGCATCATGCACCGGGGCGTTGTTGTCGCTGGCAAAACTTTTCAATGAGTACATGTAAACTGAATCAATATGTTTATTTTACAATAAATCTCGGAATATCGGGGGGCAAGCGGGTCAAAAGCTGATAATTGAGCTGATCACTCATCTCGCAAAAAGAGGAGATGCTGATGCTCATGCGTTTTTGTTTGCCAATGATGACCACTTCATCACCCCTTTCCACATTGGGGATGTCGGTGACGTTAACGGTCATTGTATTCATTGTGACTGTACCGATTACAGGAACCCTCCGGCCCCGTATCAGCACACGGCCGGTATTGCTCAGGGCTCTGCTGAATCCATTTGCGTAGCCCACCGGAATGATGGCAATCTTCAATCGCTTATTGGCCAGAAAAGAGCTGCCATAGCCAATAAACCGCCCCTCCTCAACGGTTTTTACCACCATCACTTTTGATTTCCATGAAAGCATCCTTTTCAGGGGATTGGTATCTTTCACATCCTTCCGGAATCTAAACATATGGGTTTCCGGACTGGGCCAGAACCCATATTGTGAGATGCCGAAGCGCACCATGTCCATGATCGTATTCGGATAGATCAGGGCAGCGGCCGAACAGGCTGTATGGCGCAACCGGGGAATGAGGTTATGCCTGGTAAAATACCTGTTGAATTTTCGGTATAGCATAATCTGATTGCGGATGCGCAGGTAATTGGACAAACTTTCCGCACCTGCATAGTGCGTACAGAGTCCTTCAAAAAAGAAATGCTCCCTTTCCTGCTTCAGAAAGGCAACCAGTTCTTTTACCTGACTGTATTCAAATCCGGTCCTGTGAAAGCCGGTTTCAACCTCAATATGCAACCTGGCTTTCTTTTTAAGCCATCTGGCAGTTTCCACAGCCACCCGGAGGCGATCCATGTCAAAAACAAAGAACTGTATGTCGTTTTTAATGGCCCACTCAATTTCTGCATCATCCAATACCCCCATGATCATAATCTGACTGTGGGGAGCCATTACTTTCAGGGCATCATTGGCTTCTTTGGCGGAAAACACCGAAAAATGGCTGATCCCTGTTTCTTCAGCCAAAGGAATGACATTCTCCACACCGTGGCCATATGCATTCCCCTTAACCACTGAAGAAAAAATGGTATCCTTGCCAATAATATTCTTCAGGTAACGGATATTGTTTTTATACGCTTTACGACTGATTTCAATGTACGAGGTATTGAACATTTTTAATCTAATTTGACGATTTGATCGGCTATATGATAAAACATCCGGATGCCTGTTTCAATGATTTCATCGGGAAAGTCATAATCATGATTATGCAGGCTGGGATGACTCTTTCCTGAGCCGATTCCAAAAAGGGCTCCCCTGAACCCGGAAGTGAAATGTCCGAAATCTTCAGACCAGCGAAAAGTTTCGGGAGCTTCCAGATAGTCAGCCCGGGAACCATTGACTGCACTGCGAAGAATCTCTGATACTTCCGGATGATTGACAGTGGCCGGGAAAACCTCCGTATAGCTGACTTTGGTTGCAATATCGTATTTTTTACCCAGGCGCTTTGCATATTCTTCAGCCATTTTTGTCAGCTGATCCATATCACTGTCAAGATAGGTACGGAGGGTAGCCATCAGCAATGCTTTCCCCGGGTTGGTGCCAAAGGCCACCTCCCCAAGTTTGGCGTGGATAATGGTAAGAAGCGTGAAGTCTTCAAAGGTTTTCTTTTGTTCAGGGATGGCCACCAGTTCACGAATGAGATGAGTCAGCATATGCACCGGACTGTTGCCCTGCTCAGGGTGGGCAGCATGGGAAGATTTACCCTCCATTTGGATGATCATCCCTTTGGATGCAGCCGCAAAAGGACCTTCCCTGAGCACAACCTGATTTTTTTCAAAACCGGGGAGATTATGAAAAGCAAAGACATAATCGGGTTTGATGGTTTTGAATTTTTTATCCCGGATCACCCTGGCGGCTCCCTGACCGTTTTCCTCTTCAGGTTGAAAAAGCAGGATCACGCGCCCTTTTTGGGGTTTCTTAGCTCTGAGTACGGAGGCGAGTCCGCCAAGAACAGCCATATGACCATCGTGGCCGCATTTATGAGATACCCCGTAATGCTGACTCCGGTGGGCAAAACCATTGACCTCTTCGATGGGGAGTGCATCCAGATCTGCACGAAACAGCAGGGCAGGGCCTTTTTTCCCTGAGTCATAAACAGCAGCAAGTCCATAACCCCCAATACCCTCAATGATTTCGTCCGGGTTTTGGCCGGCAAGAAATTTTTTGATCCGGGTGGCGGTTTGCTTTTCCTCCCCGGACAGTTCGGGATAGCGGTGCAGGCTTTTCCTGAGTTGGATGGCCTTTTCCAGGCACTCTTCAGAAATCACAGGCGACATATATATTAAGTTTTAGCCAGGTTTACAGCGCTTCAGGGATCAATAACTGATGCACAAGGTTAGCTTCTGGCAACCAGCAACACAGCCCTGAAAAGCTTGAAAGCTTCAATGAAGTCCTCTCTGGCGAATTCCACACTCCTGGGGCCTGTACGTTCAACATCAGGAATCAGTTCAGCCGCTTCAGCCTGAGAGCTGTAAAGAAAGGTCACTTCAAAAACAGCAGGTGAGACAGGTTGACGCACCTGCGCATTTTCAAGTCCATGCAGCGCCTCAAGGGTTTTTTCACGGATCAGTTCAGCAGCCTTTTCAGGTACCAGGGTATTTGCGGCCGTTCTGCCTATTCCTTCTTTGACAGCTGCAGTTACAAGGTGGTGTCCGATCATTTCCCTGGCCTGTTCACAAAAATTTCTGTCGCCGGCAACCATCACCACAGGAACACCATAATAACCTGCAATGAGCGAGTTGACTTCAGCTTCACCCATTTCTCTGCCATTTACCTTCAGTGAAAATACCGATGCACTGGAATAGGTATGATCCAGAACTCCGTCAAAGGAACCGGCTTTGGTATGATATCCGATGAAAATTACGGCATCGAAGGATTCGTCAAGACCTTCCATCATACTCAGGGGTTTGGGACTACCGGTAATCAATCGTGCTTCCGGATGCAGGTCAGATGCAATAATGTTTCGCATCCCGCCATGAGAATCATTTACGAGCACTTCGGTAGCGCCTGCATCAAGAGCTCCCTGAATGGCGGCATTGGCTTCACTGGTTGTCCACTGTCTGGCCAGCTGATAATCCTGGCCACCTGCCCGTACCTGCTCAGAATGAACAACCCCTGCAATTCCCTCCATGTCAACAGAAATGTAAACCCTTAACTGATCAGATGCCGATGCATTAAACTGTAAAAACATCAGGCCAGCAAACAGCAATGCTGCGAAAGAAAATCCCGGACGGTTCATATGCTTTTGATTTGGTGAATATTTGAAATTACAAAGAAAAGCATAATAAATGAACATTCCAGCCTTTTCAGCGGCTGTCAGTCCGGAAAACGAACCATGATGGTTTCGGCAATGTCGAGGGCTGTGGTGATTGTTCCAAGGTCTTCATAGAGGTTCCCGTTTTGCCCTGACCAGTGGCTGTGCCCGATCGGAGTAAGCTCATACTCAACATTTCCATCATGGAGATCTATGGATGCCATGTAAACCAGAGCAGGCTGACTGGAGGTCATATAATGTTCATCGCCGGGGAATTTATTATTGGTCCAGTATTCGTTCCAGTTCCAGGATTGATTGATCTCCATCAGCACATTGAATTTTGCAGGCATATCCGGCCCGGCATTTGAATTCAGTATAAAATCCCCTTTTGGGGTAGGTCCTGTGATTGCATCCGGAACGGGATTGTCAGCAGTTGGCAAATAGTAACCATCTTCAGCCCTGACGCCCCGCTGATGCCCCCAGTAGGGGAGTGCAGCCGGACGTCTTATCGGTCCGGGCTTCCACCTTCCTTCAGACGGGTCTCCGTGCCGGAACACTCCGCGCCCGATGGATTCGGCCACATATAATGTCCGGAGATATTGCCCGGCAGTGCCTTCAATCCACACAGCCATCAATGGATGATTGTGCTCTTTTCCCTCACGGAAAACCACCTCCAGCACAGGACCGGGAGAACCCTCAAGGGTGTAAATTTTTGTAATGCGATCGGCATCATTGTCTGAATGCCGCCGCAGCACCTGCCCGGAGGCCTGCTGCCAATGATGGTTCACTGCAAAGATCATCGCGACCAGCAATAGCGCAGCTGCCTGATGAAATGTTTTTCTGACCTGCATGGAAGAAAGGTTTACAATGTACTAAATGATAAAAATGATGCCGATACTTGGCAAGACACTACCTATTGAATTTTCCAGCTCCCTCAGCTCGTACCTCTGGACACCGTCTTCCTCAAAACGGATCGGGTTACCTGCCTCATCTTCCCTGCGAATCAGGTATGGGGGCTGGGTTGCCTGAAAATTGTAGACGTTTTGCACATCCAGGTAAAGCATCAGGGAAAAATTATCCAGAAAAAATTGTTTGTCTACACGTACATTCAACTCATGAAATGACGGCAGCCGCTTGCTGTTGAAACGGGAGTAATCAAGGTAACCCATTCCCTGTACATCCCATGCGCTCACAATGCCTGAACGTTCCAGGTCATAAGGCGTATAAGGATCTCCACCACTGAAACGCCATTTAAACCCGATTTCCCAGTTGTTGGGAAGATTTCTCAACCCGGTGACATTCAAAATATGGCGACTGTCCCAGGCCGATGGGACAAATTCATTGAAAATATTTTTGAACTCACTCCGCACATAGGTATAGGATAGTATCACATTCCAGTTCCAAAGGTTTTCATCCCGGAAGTACAGTTCTGCTCCGTAAGCCCGCCCTTCTCCGGTAGATTGAACCTCTTCTCCGCCCACAACTCCAAAATCGGCGGACTGACTTCCCAGTGCCACCGAGTCATTGACAGAAAAAGGATAGTTTCCGTATGTTTTATAAAATCCCTCCAGGGTCACGGTACTGTTTGAACCGGGGAGAACCTCCACACCAGCCACAAGGTGGTCAGACCGGATATAGCTCAGGTTGTTTTCCCGGTTAACCATTATTTCCTGGTTGTTGCGAAACCCCATGGTTGTATAGGCAGGAAGCTGGTAATACCTGCCTGCATTTGCATTCAGAAAGAAATTATTGGTGATTGCGTAGGAGGCAGAAAACCTGGGAGACAGCTGATCCAGCAGCGAAGACATGTTTTCCGAATAGTTGCTCGCATCACTGCGCAAACCAAAAGAAAGTGACAAACGGTCGTCCATGACACTTCTTGTAAGCTGACCGAACAAACTCCACTTAAACATATCAAAGGACGAATTAAAAGAAAGGGTATCCGGCCTCCCCATACGGAACACCTCCTGATAGGTATCACTTGAGAATCTGGCATATTCCGCACCGGCTCCCGCCTGAAGAGAGTAGGGCCCCAGAGAAAGTCTGCGCTCATACCTGAACTTATTTTCTATTTCATCAGAAGCA
>PWIY01000323.1 GCA_003560215.1 Bacteroidales bacterium
CCTTTATTGAAAAACTTATTGGCTTCCTGCGGCATCCGGGTAAGATAACGCTCGACAATAGGCGTTACGTCAGTATCTCTATTGGCTATCCATTTGCCGTCTGGCTGCTTGGTCAGGGTGTCCCAGCCCTCGACTTCTTGAAGCGTTTGCGGCGTTGCATGCCAGGCTACCGCATCATAGCCGTTTTCAGCAGCATAGCGCACCATCCGCTTGAGCGCCAGCATCGGCCAGGAGGTCTTGAAGGGGGCGTCGGGGACGCCTTTTGTATGAGCATTGTCAATGATGTTGCTTGCCTGTTGGTTAGCTTCTGCAGTCGTATGGGCTTGAACCAGATGGTATCCACCGCTTGAGGTTCTAACCTCATACACATGCTGACCGGTCGGCCTCCCGGTATCTCTACTTGTAACCGCCCGAATTTTCTCTATGGTAAAGGTGTCTTTTTGCTTCCCGTACCCCTTTTTTCTCCCCTCCTGATGCCAATCGCTCTGCACCTCTTCCAGAAACAAGATGCGCTCACCGTTCGGGCCGGTGCGCTCGTTGAAGCGGACGTGGGCGACGACGTTGGGGTCGTCGGGCCAGTGGGAAGAACGGTATTCCTCTCCAACGGTATCCATTGCGGGAAGTTCTTCGTTAAACTTTTCTCTGACCTTTGCGTCTGACATTTCTTCAAAAGATGAAAGGGGCGCATTGTAATAGTTGGCAAGCCTTCGCCTCATATCATCGATGCGCTGAGAGGTAGGAAGTCTCAGCAACATTTCCTGATAATTTTCTCCACCAGGAAGCTGGTATCGGTGGAATTTGGTGGCCGAAGGGGCATCCGGTGCCACCGCCCCTTCGTACTGCCCGGCCATTTCAAACAGGTCGGGGTGGTTGGTTTCCAGCCATTCAGGGTCGACCATCTCGCCGGATTGGTCAAAGACTACAACGTCCCCGCCCATTTCCAGTTCAATGGAAAACCCCTGCTCTGCAAAAGTCGCCTCAACTTGAGGCCTTCCTTCTGCGGCAACCCCCTTCGTAACTTCCTCAATCTGCAAATTATTGGCCGCCAGATAATCCTCAAGCTCTTGCTTCGTGACCTTGCCCTTGTGGTGCTCCTGCAGCCACGCTTCCAGACCGGACCAGTCAATTTCTTCCTGCTTGACACCAGGGGCCTTTTTTATCCTGGCCAGCAGGTCCTTGGCCGGCATGGCCTTGAAGTCCATGGCGTCAACGGCGCGGGTGAGTTCGGAGTAGAAAGGTTCCGCCGTGGAGAACCGAGTCTCCTCCGTTGGCCCCTCGGTCTTCCCGTGGGCATCGTCCCAAATCCTCTGGAGATCTCCGGCGCCCACAAAATTGTCCGTGGTTGGTGAGTATTTAAAGTCGCCGTACTTGTCCTGCTTTAACCAGTCGAATTTCTCAAAGAACTTTTTATTGGTGACCTTATAAATAGACACGTCCTGGGACGTCTCGTCTGCGAACTCCTTCAGATTCTTCATGAACCGGGCGCCGAGGCCTGCCTTCTGCTCTGAAACCGCAATGTTCGGCATGTATATCGTGCCGTGCTCGCTGGCCGCCACGAAGTAAACGTCCCCGTGTTCCGTTGATATTTTGCTCCCGTAGTCCCCGATGTACTTTGCGAGATCGTCAGGAACCTCGACTTTTTTCTGATGCTTCCCCCCCATCTTTTTCGCAAGGGAAGGCCCCACGGACTTTCTCTTCCTGACCTGCCGGTTGTAAGCCGCATCTACAAAATCGTCGTCGCTCTTGTACTGCTTCGCCTCGTCTTTTAACTGGGCGACCGTGTCGGCTCTTTTGCCAGCAACCGAGAGTCGAGTCGGGGGCTTCTTGGGCCCCGGGGGGACTTTCTTGGAAAAAGGCCGTTGTTTTTTCCCCTCTGCCAGCCATGCTTTCAAGTCGTCAACGGGGATCTCGCTGATCTCGCCCAGGCCCTGCCACCCCTTCTCATAGTTCGACAGGTACAGTTCCCTTGCAGCCTTGGCAGAATCGACGCCCATGACAACCTTGTGCTCGTCAAACTGGCCTGTTTGCGGATCAACCTGGTCGACAATATACGCGGATTCGGCATCCGGTTTGGGGGTCGGAGCGATGAACACATCGACCTGGTCGCCGTCCTTGCCCTTGGATCGCTTGAAGTATCCGTAATGCCCCTTCATCGTGGTTTCCCACTGCGTCCCGTCAGGCGACGTGCCGGATCGTGTCGACCCGTCAGGATTCTCTATTGAGATGTCGAGGCCCTGGACCTTAACGTGCCCTTTCTGGTAATTGCCGGCCTCTTTTTGCGCCTCGGATGGGTCGGTGTCTACCTTGGCGGCTTCGGCCTCAAGCCCCGCCTTGTCGGCGGCTGGGGCCTTTGCCAGAGCGCCCTGCTTGGCGGCCCGGGCCTTTTTCGCAACGGCCGTCTCCCCCTGGAGGATCATGTCAGCGATCTCCGTGTCAGAGAACCGCACCGTCACCCCGGCCTCGCGCAGGGCTTTTCGAAAGCCGTCTGCGATCCTGGTCCACAGGTCGTTGGTTTTCCCCTCGCGTTTGACGCGCTCCGCCTCGTAGGCAATCCACTCCTCGCCGATCTGGGAGACGTCCTCTGGCGCGATCCGGTTTCTTTCCGCAATCCTCTGGCGTTCCGACTCTGTCAGGGCCTCGTAGGCCTGCTTGAAAACTTTTTTGGCCTTTTCCAGGCCGATCGCTTCAGGCAGCCCCTTGTGGATGGCGACCTCATGTGTAACCTTGTCCCTTAACAGCTTGTGGTCATCGCCCATCCGGTCGGCGTTGATATAGACCTTCCCTTCGTGATAGGCGGCCTCGATGCTTTCAGGAGCGACCCCTCGGCGCTTTGCGTCGTCAAGCACTTCTTGCGGGAACTGCGACGAATCCTCCGCAACAACAAACGTGCCCTCGCCAAACCGCTTGAACTCAGTATCCAGCACCCCCTGTACGCTCTTGACTTTCTCCTGCTTTGTCCTGGGCGGTTTCTTTTTGGGTTCGGGTGGCTTCTTTTCCAGGGCCTGGGCCGGTTGCGGCGCCTTGGGCGTCAGGGCCGCCTCAGCGGCAGGGGCCTCCGTGGCCTCAAGCTGGGACGACAGCTCCGCATGCCTGGCGACCTCCTTGTCCAACTGCTTGGTCATCGTCCGGATTGCGTGGTCATCGCCCGTAGGCGTCGTCTGCTGTTTTTCGATCAGCTCCGAGAGTTCTGCGATCCGGGCCTCGGCGTCTTGCATCTGGGCCTCAACCTGCGCTCTCGGGGGAGTCGTTGCGGCAGGGGCCTTCTCGAGTTCGGCATCAATCCGGTCGATCTCCGATTGGATCTGGGCCTGCTCCGCGCCTGGTTCTGCAGCCTCCAGGGCCTCTGCCAGGGCCTGCCGTTCGGCCTGCAGTTCCTCGACCGGCGCGACCGGGGCTTCAGCCTCCTCCTGGGCCTGCGGTGGCGTGAGTGCTGGTTCGGGTGTGGCGTCCGGGGCAGTTGTGGACGTTTTGGGCGGCTTGGCTTTTCTGTCAAGCACCCGCTGATTGGAAATGATGGCCGTCAGCTCCAGGGCTTCATTGCCGCTCAGTTTCCCGGCCTCCATCTTCTGCTCAAGCTCGGTGACCCGGGCGGCGTTTTCTTCCGCGCTTCGTCCAAAGACCTTTTTGGCAGCCCTTGCGATGTTGCCCAGCTCCCGGTTTATCGGCGGGTTGGCGGTGGCTTTTTCAGTCTTCAGGAATTCAAGCATGGCTCTTTGGTCTTCAGACAGGGATTCGGCCTGCTCAAAGAAGAGTATGCCGGTCTCCTGAATAGTCCTTTGGTCTGCCTGGCTGTAATCGGCGTCTTTTTCTTCGATGAAGGCGTCAACGACGTTTTCAAGCGAACCCCTGGCCCGGCCTGCACCACCCACAGCCCCCATGGCTGGCCCCATTACAAACCCGGCGTCCGCACCGGCGTTTCGGACCCGGTCTATCTTTTCTTGTTCCGTGTACTTCTCGCCCAGCACCGATTCTTCGCCGGCAATGACATAGGCCTCGGCCAGCATTTCTGCCGACCCCTCCGCGCCGCCTGCGATCGTAGCGCCGACCCCGGCCCGTTTGATTTCATGCATCACGGATTTTTTGACAAAGTCCTTGCCCAGGTATCCGCCAACACTGGCGTACACTCCCATAGGAACGATAATGGACAGTCCGGCTGCCGGCACGGCATACCGCCTGGCCGCCTGCTTGGTCTCTTCATGCTCGCCGCCGGCCTCCCGGATGTCGCTATACATGCCGCCGGCATACAGCCCCCAGGCAGTAGAAAAACTCCCGACGGCCGACCCGACCAAAGTCCCGACCTTGGCCCCCACGGCCGCCCCGCCAGGCCCTGCGACGAGGCCTATTAATCCGCCAGTCTTGCCCCCGGTTTTCCCACCAGCAACCGCGCCGCCCATGATTGATCCCATGATCGGCCCCAAGGTGCCAGCGGTGCCAGCCCCCCAGCGCTTTAGATCGTCCCATGTCTCGATTTCGGTGAACTCCATGACGGACGGCATCTGCGATTCCAGCGCTTCGTTTTGAGACTGGATCGCTTCGAGCTGGCCTTCCCGGCGCTGTTCGTCCCCGGTCTCCATGGCGACAAGGCCTCTGGCGCTGGAAGCTACCTGCGCCCCGCCCAAAGTCAGGCCCCGGGACGCCTCTTCCCACAAGGACGGCTTTTCGGGTTTTTCAAGCGTTGCGTCTATCTGGTCAAGAGGCCTCGGTGCCGGGGGTTGCCCCGGGGGGGCCTCGAGCGTTGCGCCTATCTGGTCAAGAGGGCGGCCTTGTTGTGGGGTCTCCCCATGCGCCCCCTCTCCGAGAATCTCGTTATAGACCGGCCCGTCAGTCGGCTCCTCTTTTTCCAGAAGGTCGATCCTGCGAAGGTTTTTTATGGTGTGATCCACTACGGGCGCGCCAAGGGCTCTGATAGGAGACCCGGGCATCGGCGAGGTGAGAGTCCCGGCCGCCTGGCGAAGAGCGCCGCGCGCACCTCCGGATTCCGGAT
Organism: Bacteroidales bacterium; assembly: GCA_003560215.1. Taxonomy (GTDB): domain Bacteria; phylum Bacteroidota; class Bacteroidia; order Bacteroidales; family UBA7960; genus PUPG01. Next base: position 4,985 of record PWIY01000323.1, read on the forward strand.
CCCGGGGGGAGGGTTCAGGCGCCCCCTCACCCGTGATCTCGTTATAGACCGGCCTGTCAGCGACAGGAGTATCCGAACTAAGCCTACCGGCCACTGTCGCGACGTCCTTGCCGGTTTGTTTCAAGGCGCGGCCCACCAGTGAAACCGGCTCGGTCACATAGGAAGGCATGGCTTGGTAAGCATCAGCCGCAGTAAGCGCCCCCCTCGGAGC
>PWIY01000138.1 GCA_003560215.1 Bacteroidales bacterium
TCACCAGCACCTATTGCAGCTACTGCTTCATCTCTTGTTATAATTAAATCTTTTGTAGTATAAAGATGTTCTACGTGAGTTTCATAATGTTCTCCTGATTGGATAATATCTCCATCAATATGTAATTGACCATTATTATCAGTATAAACAAAAGGATTAGTACCATCAGGTTGGTAAAGTTTATTTACAAGTTCAAATATATCAACATCATTAATTTTATAAGTTTTAGTATCTGCTACATTAACATCACCAATAACATTAAGATTTAAAGGTAATTCTACATCTAAAGACTGTCTTGGTTTTAATATATTTTCATCAATATACCATTCACTTTCATTTATTCTTTCCCAATTACCAATATCGGTAACATCTGAACCTATAAGCATATATACACCATTATTATCACCATCATCATATACAGATACAAGCATACCATGATAGTAATATTCACCCCACGATCCTACATCAGTTAATATAGCTATATTAGGAACACGATTTCTCGCATCTAAAGGTTCAGCTGAATTTACTTCAAAATTTGCTGATATGTCTAATAATCCCTTTTGTCTACTCATAATTTAAAATGTAAATCTTAGTTGTCTATTACCAATAGTTGATCCATTATGTTCAAATTTCTTATAATCTATACTACTACCATGTATTGTTTTATTTATTGCTGTCTCTGTAAATGAATTTGTATTCACTTCATCCCATTCACCGCTAAGAGTATTATACTGTTCTAATTTAGATAAATTACCCCAAATACTTGGAACTTCTAAAGTTTGTTTATTTGTTCCATCCTCTTCTATCATATTTGTAGTTATTGTAGTACCATGGGATTGCAAACCTTGTTTAGTCATAGTATCAATAGTATTTGTAGTTGCAAAAAATGGATATACACCAACAATTGTTCTACTTATATAATTTGTATTACCCGCAACTAAAGGACTATCATAATTCTCACCATAAGAACTTTTTGGTTGTACTCCTTCATCATATGCTACCCTTCCTCTCCAAGTTTGTGAACCTGCAAGTACTTCATAATCATTAACACTTTGACTATCACTTAAATCTGTTTTAGATTGATTTACAAGTTGTTTTTCTACTATTACATTTGTATGGTCATATTGATATTCATTAGGTAATCCGCTTCTATAAGGGCTTTCACTTTCATATTGTGGATCAATAGCTCCTCTATCAAAGGCAGCATTAAAACTAATAGTTGTTATAATATCCCCTACTTCTTCCAATCCTGTTTCTGTTGATATAAACGTTGAAGATGGAGCAACAAGATTAGGAAACTGTTCTTTATAAAATGCAGCATCCATAAAATCCCCAAAGGAATAATTTTCAAAAGTAGTACCTTCCTCAATACCACCTACTTTTATAACAGATGGTGTTTCATTATTATAAATAGCACCTGTATCTTCAGCAGGAACTACTTCCCAAACATCATCACCTTTATATTCCCATTCCTTACCTTCAATGGTTACCTTATCGCCTATTACTGGATTTTTAGGAAAACTCATATTTCAAATTTAATTTATAATTTAAGGTTTTGGATAAGCACACATTGCTGCACTATCCAATTCACTCCATTCTTGATTATCGGTTACAATAGGTATATCAACTAAATCTTCACCTTTTACATCTAAATTGTCACAATATTCAGCCGCTGGATATTGCCCATCAAAATCAACATCATCAATTATTAAATTAGTATTTCCTTCACCGTCTCCAATATTTTCACCTGTTCCCAAATCCGTTCCATACTCACCATGAGATACTTCAAATTCTAAATATTCTTCGTTATCTACTTTTGAAACAATATAATATTTATACTCTCCACCTCCTAAATCTTCTATATAAAACACATAACCACCGCCTATTTCATCTTTTATATCATAAGAATTACTACTTATAACATGTCTTACTGGTCTAATTAACCGTTTATATATTTTTCCGATACCCAAAGTTGATCCATCGTTAAAATTTATACCTTCCCAACCATTTGCTCCGTTTTCAGTAGAAGAACCATAACCTAAACTTGAAAAATCACCTATAGGTTCAGGAACATTATGTAAATTATCATAAACAGCTTGCAACTCCATTATACTCGGCAAATACCAATCAGATGTTATTTCATGTTTCTTTGTTTCTTTCAAATTTTCTGTAATCCAAACCTGAGTACCTATTCTTACAGCATCGTATGTTTTTTCATCATGTCCTGTATATTCATTTGGTATAATTGTTTCTTCTGCAATATAGTCTTCGTGTTCGATGTCTTGTTCGTTTGTTGTTGCATTACGGAGTAATCTGACAGCAAATCCGTTTTGTTTAGAATCCACATCCCACTCCATACCACTTATCCATATACTTGTACTTCGAAAATATCCATATTCTACTTCATATAAAACTACCACCGTGGCAGACCACCAATAAGCCACATCACCCAACCATCTAAAATCATGTTCTGTCGGTTCTCTTTTCCCACCAGGCATTCCCGAAAACTTAACACTATCTCTACCATATTCAGTAGCACTATTCCATCGTGGGTGAATACTCGTATCACAATCCCCCCCTAATGGCGAATCCACTTGTCTGCATGATTTTAAATGATTGCCAATACCAAATTCATCCTCACCTGTATTATAATTTGTGTCAATATAATCTTCTAACGTAATCCAATCATCATTACTCGGTACTCTCCACCCATCATTAGCAAGTCCATCCAAAGCCCACCAATTATACAAAGCTCCATATTCCTCAAAATAAGTACCAGGAAAATCATCTTCTTCTATTTCATACCAATTACCATCATAAAACAATCCCCTAAATTTCTTCCATCCATCTTTATATACCTTAGTAATAGGGTGCCAAGCTCCATCTTTATAAACACATATTTTCTTTACTTTTATACTCATAATATTAACTATTATCTACCCACATATCACCATCTATACCAGAAACAGGTTCACTTTCAGATACAGTAATTTCATTGGCTAAATGAGAATATGCTAAATCACTATCATTTATTTTATATTTTTGACCTGTTGCAAGATTAATTGATTTATCTGCTGGTTTATTAGTCCAGTCAATAGGTTCGTCGGTTTCTATTATTTGACCATTATAAACTTTAAACCATTTACCATTAGTTAATGATTCTATATTGACATCTATTAAATCAACAAATTCATTAACTCCATCTTCACCATTAACTCCATCTTCACCAGGAATACCTTTTCCACCAATAGGTGTTTCAATCCAATATTTATAAACATCTGTACCATCATCAAACTCCATACATCTGTAATACTTCATAGTGGATGTATCAATCCATTTATCGCCTTTAGTTATTTCATTTAAATCAGGAGGAATATCTTGTTGAAAAAATTGCATACCCTCTTCAGTTTCTAATTTTTCCCAATTACCATTATCAGAAATATTAATAGAAGATTTACCTCTTATTAGTGTATATAAACCATTGTTAGCAGGACTGGTATCATTATAAACTCCTACAACAGTTCGCCATTTTCTCTTATATGTCTTTATATTGTCTCTATCGACAATAGTTTCTACAGTAATATCAGCCCTTTTACGTATACTACTTAAAAGGTATGAACCAGTAACCCCATAATACCTATCATCAAGAGAACCCATAGTTACACTATTGTATCGAAATTAGCTTCAGCAGTTAAGCCACTATCAGATACTACCTGATAATTACTACCATCTGATTTTATAGTAACCCAACTACCTATATCTTCTAATGTAATTAAATCAAATTCTTCTCCATTAAATATAATTTTAACCCCTGGACCTGTACGTTCCATATTAAAAGCATTAACTTCTTTTATCTTTCTAAAAGTAAAAGAATAGTTTTCAACTATATCAGGATGAGGAAGTATCATTGAAACATTTTGAGCAGATGTATCTCCAAGATATACTTCTGTATTAGGATGAACATCGTATTCAGAGTCAGTTATAATGCGTATAGACCTTTCCCCTATTACATCTATATTTAACCAAGAACGTTGATCTTCTACTGATATAATAGAATTATCTCCAGTGGTTGCTTTATATAAAGGTATTCTTCCTAATGTAAAGCCTCCTATATTACTTGATATACCTGTTTGACTAAGTTCTATATAATTAATATTATTAGGTGCTAATTCAATATTTCCTTTACTAATATTATAGGTTGTATTATTCCTCCTAAAAGAACCTGCTTGATAAGCAAAAAATAAAGCACTTGAAGATTTCTTATTATAACGAAAGTCTGGTTTATCAACTAAAGTAGAACCAGCCAACCTTTCAGGAGGAATAGTACCATCTGCATTAAGAAGTCTAAAATCTCTTATTTGTAGTGTATTATCTGTCTGGTTAGTTCCTGTACCTATTTGCAGAGAATTACCTTTGGCTACAGCACTATGTCCTATAGCTACTCCCTTATTTGTTTCAGATCCTCTTCCCCCATAGAATCCACCATTCTCTGTAACTCCATGTGTTAATATTTTGTCAAGAGCATGGCGGATAGTCTCGACTAAAGACTGATCGGAAACTCCTAATGTAGAAACATTTCCAAATTTACCAACTAAGATACCTCTTAAATCAGTAGTTGTATTCTTATCTATATGCATAAATATATAATTTATTATTCAGAACCAAACTTAAAACATTTTACCGACTTGCTATACTAAACTCTTCTACCTTTCTAAAGGTTCTTAGCTTACAATATCCATAGAACCAAGAAATCGAGCAACTATTGATGAATCTCTAGAGGGCATACGAAAAGTAGTAGAGTAAGAAGCAGCAGCTATTTGTGAACCATTTAATACCCAGTCTCTAATAGAATAGTCCCGATTCGCAACTGCTCTTACTTCGACCCGTTGTCCTGCTTCAAAATAAGTATCATTCGAGCTATAACTACCATCAGACTGACGTATTACAACTGACCCTGCGCCAGAAGGATTAGAACTTATAGTCAACTTAAATGTAGATACACTTTCCCCTACAGTTGTATCTATGTACCAGGTAAAATCAGCAAAAGTTCCATTACCAACTTCAGTATCTTTCCCATCTCTTACATAATCTAAAGTTTTTGTTATAGTTCCTGTTTCTCCAGAAGTATGTTCCCATACAACTCTTAATTGACCAGAACCAATAAGTAATCTAGTTGTATGAAAATCTGCAGCA
>PWIY01000045.1 GCA_003560215.1 Bacteroidales bacterium
CTGGCCCGTAAAATGAACATGCCGGTGTATTTTGTGGCTCCCCGGAAGGAAAAACGGGGCCATTACCTCGTACACATCGGGTTATTGACTGAAGAACCCCAGGAAGTGCCGGAGGGAGAGATCGGGCGCCTGTTCATGAAAGCCCTGGAAGAAGAAATCAGAAGGGCGCCGGCCCTGTATCTCTGGTCGCACCGCCGCTGGAAACGCAAACCTCCATCCCAAAAAAGCAAGTGAAATTATTCGCCGGGAGCGGTTCTGGACACCTCAAAAACATCCCCGATGGCAAGCTGCACACGCCGTCCATCCTCCCGCTGTTCATTGACAGTTACCAGGCCGCTGAAAAACCGGTTAATCTCAGCAAAAGTCCGATCGGCAAACTGGGTCAGACCCGAACTGCTCTCGGTCAGGGTTTCCTCCAGCCGCCGGAAGTCAACGCCGGCAGTTTCCTGCAAGCGGCTGGCAGCCACACGTGGTAAAGCACCCTCACGATCACGGAGGGCATCCGGATCATCCATGGCGATATAGCCTGGTTCGCGATAAGCCAGCCAGATATACTCCTCCCGGGGGGTCAGTTCAGCCCGGGTTTTCAGCCGTTCAGGGGCACCTTCCGCAACCTGAGAGATCCCTTCGGACGCATCTGCAATCGCAACACGTCCCGCATGCGAATCAACCTGGCGAGGCTCCATCCGAGTCGCCATCATGGGCCTGGAAACCTCAGTTTCCGCCTGAGCTTCCATCGCACGATCATCTGCAAAAGCCCGGTCGGGCGCAGTAGCCGGGCGGAACAACTCAGCCGGCAAAGCCGTAGCCCGGTCCGGGGCAGCCTCCTCACCGGAAACAGGTACACCCGCATCCTCCCTGAGAGAAGCCACGGCCTCCTCCCGCTGAGGGGCAGGCGCCTCCGCAACGGCCTCCGGTAGCGCCACCTCCTCCTCAACAGGCCTGTCATAAGCCACATGTATGGGTTCCTGCAACGGGAATAAAGTAAAAGCCACCACCCCCAGCAGGAATACAGCCGCAGCAGCAGACGCATAATGCAGCACGCGCCGGGCGGTAAAGGCGGTAAACCCGATATGATGTCTTTTTAACGACCCCTTTCGGGGGAAGCGAATGGCCGGATCGGGAACAAGGCGGGTCTGCCGCATCACTTCAAGTTCCCGTCCGTAACGTGGATCCGAAGCCGCAAAAGCTTCCACCTCGGCCCGTTCCACTTTATCCAGGTCGCCCTCCACATAAGCGGCGAAATATTCTTCGTAATTAAGCGGCGAAATGCATTCAGAACCCGGGCCGGACTTCCGGAGTTCAACAAACTTTTCCACCGCATCATGTTGCCTGCGGCCACCATGGCGGCCATCATGGCGGTCACCACGGGAACCATGCAGCTCAAATTCACCGGAACCAGGTTGTCCATGCTCACCGCCTAACTCATCGTTTCCGGCAAACACGTCCGCAGGCCCGGATTTCATCAGGGCGTCCTTGTCAGGGAAACGAGCCCCGTCATCCCCGTCAACACGAATCATCTCAAAAGCATCAAACTCATCGCGCAAGTCAGGGTTCTCATCCAGAAAACGCATCAGCTCCCCAACCCTGTTGTCCGGCAGGTTACCCTCGAAATAATCGAGGAAGAACTGTTCGTAATTTTTTCTGGTGATTTTCATTTCCTTTTAGTTTGTCGGCGCTGCGCGCCTCCAGTTAGCTCAGGGCTAAAGCCCTTCGCGGTTTGTCGAGGGCTATCGCCCTCTCCGGTTAGTCGGGGCTGACGCCCCTCCAGTTGTCAGTTCCGGCGCTTCGCGCCTGTTAGTTGTTGGTTGCCATGGCCCGCGTGAACCAACAACCTCCTCTTCCATTTCCAAAACCATTGGCAGCTTTCCCCTCACTCAGCCCATGAGAACCAACAACCATCTAACCATCCTATATCACTGCATCCATGCTTCCGATATATTTCTTCAGTGCGATGCGGGCCCGGTAGATGTACACCTTCACCTGCGATTCACTCAACCCTGTGATCTTACCGATCTCGCGGTAATCATACCCTTCATAATCGCGCAGCAGCACAACCGACCGCTGATCGGCGGGGAGACGCCCCAGGGCCTTCTCCAGTATTTCCTGCAATCCGGCATATTCATCCCTGTATCCATGGTCTTTCAGTGTCGTTTCTTCCATGGGTGTCTGGTGCTTGTCCTTCCTGATCGAATCGATCATCGTGTGATAGGCCGTGGTAAACAAATACGACCTGGCCTTCTCGAAACTGATCTCCTTCACCTTCACCCACATCTTTTCAAAGCTATCCTGCACAACATCCCGTGCACGATCCTCATCGCGGATATTCTTTAAGATGAAGCGGTACACCCCATCAGAATACCTGTCTACACATTCATTGTACTGGGCCGTTGTCATGCGTTCGGACAGCTTGTTTTATGGTTCGCAATAGTGTAACGGGCAAGAAGCATATAAAGTTACAGCAAAAAATTGAATTTTTTGGTCGGGGCTGATGCCCCTCCGGTTGGTGGTTAGTTAGTTGTTGGTTCTCATGGGATGAGAACACTGGGGGTAGTCCATAGGCCGTGGTCGGAGCCACATGGTTGTTGGTTGGTCGGGGCTGACGCCCCTCCGGTTGTTGGTTCTCATGGGATGAGTGAGGGGAAAAGACTAACGGGCTGGTAGATGGCCCAGGCAGTTGTTGGTTAGATCCCGAAGGGATCACATGCTACTAACACGGGAGTAGCCACCGCACCCCTCCGACCCTGAAGGGGTCATACTTTACTAACAAAACTGTACGGGACATATGCCAGCCTGTCGGATACTTGCCCCTCTGTTCGCCCGTACGAACCAACAACCAAGGGTGCGTAGCACCCGTTAACCGGAGTGGCGAAGCCACGACTAACCGCGAAGGGCGTTAGCCCTGAGCTAACCGTCAGCACTGCGCGCTGACCAACCTTTCTTCAAAAACGAAGACATCCCCAAAAAACAAACGCGCAACCCCACCGCGCAAATTCCGTACAACCCTATAATTTAGGTTGTTCCGTTTTTTGGTAAAAAAATTGTTAGTATATTTGGATGACAGATCATGTCAGGGAAACAATGACAATCAGAAAGCCATTACTTACAACAGTGGCACCTGACCAAGAGTGTCCTCAACAGCAATGACAGACCGAAAGCAAATACATACGAACAGAATGCCACGGGTAACCGGCTGTTGCAGCAATGCAAATGCCGCCGGGAAACCCGCCGGGAACACCCTGCAGTCGAAGCCTCTGCAGATCGGTTTTCTGCATAAGGGGTTCCAACTGTCGGCATTGCTGTTGTTTGTCATTCTCATGATCCCGGCAGCCAATGCCCTGGCCAGCCAAACCCAATGGACGGGCAACCATAACTCGGAGTGGTCCAACCCGGACAACTGGACCAATGGTGTTCCGGACGAAAATACTGAGGCTATAATCAATTATATTGATCCTAACAACCATGAACCTGCACTTGAAACCACCACAACCATCCGGCGCCTCACCATGGGTTCTAATAATCAAACGCTAACAATTGGATCAGGCTACACCCTGAATGTGGCTGAAGATATGTCTATCGGTAATAGCGGCGAATTAGATGTGGCTGACGGAGCCGTCATTGTGAATCAGGAAACCAGCACTGGAGGAAAAATTTCAGTTGGTGATGGCACCATTACCTTTCTTGATAATTTTACATTCAAAGGGAGCGGCATCATGGAAATAGGCACCGGCAATGTGATCGTAGGTGCACCAGATCCCTCCGGAATTCGTGCGGACTTTACACTTGACGGCAGCGCCACCTTCAACCTGAATGATGGGACCTTCAAAGTTTATGGATCTTCGACAATTAAAAACGGATCTTTCAATGCAGGCAATGGCGAGATGTATTTTGACGGGGACATCACCCTGGAGGGAGGCGGAAGTTTCCATCCCGAATCCAGTACGGCCTACATAACAGGAAATTCCACCATCCATGTAGCCTGGCAAGACAACAGCACCATCTTTTTTTATGACCTGATCGTAGAAGAAGGCTCGGAGGTTACCCAGGATGCCAATATTGAAGTCCTGAATGACCTGTTGGCTCCTGGCCCCGATTCCTTCATCAACCCAGGCGGTAACTCTCTGGTTGTACATGGTAACACCACATACACCACCAATACCATCTCCGGAACCATTACCCTGGACGGGGAAGGTCTTGAAGACATTACGGTGTATGCCACCGGCGACATTGAAATCACAAACACCACCACGGATTCCAACGGAGAATACCAGATCACCGGAATACCGGACGGGGCGAATGTGACCATCACGCCGGTGGATCAGCGGCACACCTTCTCTCCGGAAGAAATTCTTTTTGAAAACATTCAAGATGATATCAGCCTGGATTTTACAACAACCGAACTCGACTCCGGAGTACTTGGTTATATTGAAGACAACAGTGGTAACCCGCTTCCAGGGGTAACTGTTCATTGTGAAGGGAATGATTATGATGAAACCACTACAACCAATGCAGCAGGGTTCTTTTTATTTTCCAATTTCCCGGAAAACTCCGGGAACAGGGAATATACAATTACACCAGTTTTGTCAGGATATTCAATGGATCCTGAAGATGAGGTGGTTATGATGTTTTACAGACAAAACATCGGGGCTTTTGAAGAACCATTCCCTGATGAATTAATTACCTTTATTGCTACCCCCATTGACCCATCAGCATTTTACAGCAGGCAAACGGGAAACTGGAACGAACCAAATACCTGGTCGGTAACCGGACATGACGGCCCGGCAGCATCGCAGGCTCCCCAGGGCGATAAAGATGTTTTTATCGGCGGCAGTAATGGCAACGACCACACCGTCACCCTGACAGGTAACATTTCTTTGGATGAAGGGGTCACGCTGACGCTTTACGACACCGGCAATGGTGCGGGCACCCTTGCCACTGGCGGACCCTCAAATAATTACCAGGTAAACGGAGGGGGCTCCTTTGTGCTGCAAACCGGCGGTACTCTGCATATTGCATCCCCGGAAGGGATTACCCAATCGGCCAATGAGGGCAATATCCGGACCGCCATTCGAAACTACAGCAACGCAGCCAATTATGTGTATAACGGCAGTGCAGCCCAGGAAACGGGCGACGGGCTGCC
>PWIY01000177.1 GCA_003560215.1 Bacteroidales bacterium
AACCGGTATGACGCGTACTCATCACGTCTGAGTGATCACCGAAGATAGACAGGGCCTGTGCTGCAAGGCTCCTCGCAGAAACATGCAATACCCCGGGCAACAATTCGCCGGACATTTTATACATGTTGGGGATCATCAGCAAGAGCCCCTGCGAAGCTGTATAAGTACTGGCCAGTGCACCTGATTGCAACGCACCGTGCATGGCACCGGCTGCGCCGGCTTCAGACTGCATTTCCACCAGTTTAACTTCTTCACCAAAAATATTCTTTCTGCCACTGGCAGCCCATTGATCCACATTTTCCGCCATGTCGGAAGACGGGGTGATCGGATAAATGGCAGCCACTTCGCTGAACATGTAAGCCACATGCGAAGCCGCGTGGTTTCCGTCACACGTAATAAACTTTTTCTCTCTGGTCATAATAGTTATAGTTTGTTAGGATTTCAAAAGGTCTTATTTATAGGGAGTTAGACCAACTCTTGGAGGCGACAAATTTACGAAATATTCTCCACTATATGGAGTAAATCCGTCTATTTATAACGATTATAGGTAAGTGGGGCGGGCGGCATTGTTAATCAAAAAACATCCACGAAACCCCGAACTTGAACATGGCCTCAGGTAGGGGGTAAAATGGAATGTCGTAAACCGGACCATGGTCAAACACCAGACCGGCAAGATGCTGATATTTCACAAAAAGCCTTGCACGGCCAACGCGGGCATTTACAAACGCATCCACAAGAAAAACATGATCGCTTTCATAGTCATACTGGCGGTAAAACTGCCTCATCACCGGCGTATATGCCATCGGCTCATAAGGAGAATGATATCTGACATCGAAACCCACGTGGGTAAACAGCGCTTCATCAAACAGGCTGAATGCCGCAAAAAATGAATGATTGCTGATCCACTGCGGAAGCTGATCAAAGTGCCGTTCGTCCGTAAACTGGTACAACAACTCATGCTTTGTGCGAAACACACCCGGCTCAAATCCCGCCGAAAGACGCGCAGTCCATACAGACACAGCATGATCATGTTGAACGGGCCGGGCAACCGCATTCAAAAAAACCGGCCGGCTCAGCAAATAATAGTCTCCCCTCAGTGACAGGTTGTTCCACGAATAGCTGGCATTGAGGTTCAGGGTGCGCGATGTCCGGAAGTCCTGGTCCCATCGCACGTAATTGCTGTTAAACCGGCTGTAGAAATAAGGGGCCTGCCGCTCCAGGTAGGCAGCTTCAATGCGAAACCAGGATGCATCCGAAATCCTGCCTGCATTGAGCCCTCCCATGATACTGAGATCCTGATCATTGTATCCGCCATACGTGAATTTGGCAAATCCGTCCAATGACAAAAACAACTCAGGATCAGACCGCACTTCAACCCCGGGTTCAAACTGAGAAAAGCGTTCTTCCGGGAAAAGCTCCTCTGCTCCCTGTTCGGCCAGATCCGGCTGCGAAATATTAACCAGCCGGTGCTCAAGGAAGACAGTCAGGTTTAACGGGAAGCGCCTGCCCTCACTCCCTGCGACCTGACTCGACCAGCTGACCCTGTTCTCAATCACATGGACCAGGGTGGAATCATAGGTAAACTGCTGATTGAAAGGGGGTTCCACGGGATAAAACGCCTGGGAAGGCATTCCGCCTTCTTCAAAAACGTAGGCTTCCCGACGATACTCTGCCGAATGCCTGAACACACCGAAACTCAAAAAACGATCGTTTTCCAGGGTATCGTTTCCAAGCTCAATGCCAGGCTCATATGACTGATGGATGCGGAATGCCAGCTCCCTGTAACGGGAATCGGCATCATACAGAAAAACGCTGTCACGAACCTCATCCTCTTCAAAACCCAGATGGTTCTGCAGCCCTCCGCTTTCCTCATTTTTTACGCGGTTTGCCACAAAACCACCCAAAAGCTGGTAGCGATCAGAGGGTGAGTAATCAAGGGTAAGCTGCAAACTGGCATTCCTTGATGCTACCCGGCTGTAGTAACCCGGCGAGTGGACAACCTGGTACTCCATGCCTCCATATACATCCTCACCAAAGCGCTGGTTATGCTTTGCGGTGAATAACTGTTCATTTTCTGACCCGGTTAAATAAAACAACTCGGAATACACGAAATCAGGCCTGTAAAACCTCAGATCACTGATGGAAAATGTGTAGCCGGGATAAATATCGTCAGGATACAATGAAAAGTGCTGCCTGCGGTTGATGTCAAAGGCCAGTGAACGATTTACGTGCCCCACATTCCCCTTGCCGGCAAAAAAATATGGATCGCCGGTATAGTAATCATAATGCTGAAGCTCAGAAAGTGTGGTATCAAGATAGAGATCTCCGTCAAAATATGGGTTTGACAGGTCAGTTTCCGTAAACCAGGGAACAACCGAGGGGGGATCCTCTTCGCCGTATAACGCCGGCGCAGCAAGGAGGGCCAAACAAAACCATACAGCAACAAGACAAACACTACGAAGCATGGCCAAAAATCGGGATTGGTCAAAAAAAGCGGTGTAAAGGTAATCGTTTTTTTCTGCAGCGGCATGGTTCTGCATGGTATTTGCTGAGACATAATATACTGCACGGGGGCATTTGTTTCATTTCGCAGCCTGATTATTTTTAACTTTGCATAGCACTTAAACGTTTGATATATAGAAATGTACCGCTTAATCTTTATCCTGGCCTTTTCCTTATTCTTCTTGTTCCCCCAATCCGGGTTTTCCGGGGAAAAGGAGGCCAATGTCCGCTCCCCTGAGGATATATCTGTGGGGCTTACCCTCAGTGGAGGTGGGGCAAGGGGGCTTGCCCACGTTGGGGTGCTTCATGTCCTGGACAGCCTTGGGGTCAGAATTGACTACATTACCGGTACCAGCATGGGGAGCATTGCCGGAGGCATGTATGCTGCCGGCTATTCGGCCAGGGAAATTGAGGAATTTGCCCTTGGGATGAATTGGGAAGCCATGTTCGCCAGAAGCAGCGACCTTGGTTACATCCACCCTGCCAGAAAAGATGAGCACAGGAAATTCTTCCTGGAAGTGCCGGTGGCTCAAAGAAAAATTCAATTGAGAACCGGAGCCATTGAGGGACAGCAACTGTGGAATACATTGAATGAGGTCTTCCTGCATGTACACACCGTGAACGATTTCAGCCAGCTTGATATTCCGTTCGCCTGCGTGGCAACCAACGTGGAATCGGGTGAACCTGTGGTCATGAAAGATGGCAATCTCATTACCGCTATCCGTGCCTCCATGGCCATCCCATCGGTATTTACAACGGTAGAGCGAAACGGGATGAAGCTGATTGATGGTGGGGTGGTCAATAACTTTCCCGTGGTTGAAGCCAAGAACATGGGTGCCGATTTTGTGATCGGGGTAAATGTATCACAAGGCCTGAGACCTGCAGAAGAGCTGACCAACCCCATTGATATCATTTATCAGATGGGCTTTTACAGCGATGCAAAATCTTTCAGGGAAAACAGGGAGTTCACCGACCTTTATATTGAGCCTGAACTTACAGGTTTCACAGCCGCCAGCTTCCAGAATACAGAGGAAATCATTGAGCAGGGAAAAATTGCCGCCCGGAAAATGATTGACCAGTTCCTTGAACTTCCCCGTACTGAAAAGACACGGGAAGGAAATATTGCAGAGCAAAGAGAAAAGATGCAGATTGTTGTGGACAGCCTGCATTTTGAAGGGCTTAAAAATGTGCGCCCCTGGTTTGCAAGGAACTCAATGAATATTGCCCCCGGTGATACCATCACGTCTTCGGAGTTGACCAGGGGGGTCAACAGGCTCTTTGCAACGGGCTATTTTGAACGGGTACAATACAATATACAACCGCGCCAGGAAGGCGAAGGAGTCATTCTGCTGCTCAACCTGGAAGAAAAGCCATTTTCCAGTCTGGCTGCAGCCGTTCATTTCAGTTCGTTTACCGGTGTTGGACTGATCGGAAGACTTGGCACCGAAAGGCTGTTTACCTATAATGCCATGGGGGAACTGGTTATTATGGCCGGAGAAAGTCCGGCTTTTAAAAACCGCTTTTTGTTTTATACCAGCGACCGCCGGCGTGCCTGGTTCGACCTGGTCAACGAAGGGCGGATATTCAATTTTCCCCTGTATGAAGATTTTGAAGCCATTGCAGAATACCGGCAAAGGCATTTCCGGAGCGAACTTTCATTTAACAGTGTTTCCGGGGATCATGGTTATTTCTCACTGGGATCCGGCTTCAGCTTCCAGGGACTGTCACCGCAATTGAGGGGGAGGATTACCATTGATGGAAATCTCAGGTCTTTTGATGCTTTTGCCAGGTACAGGCTCAATAGCCTGAACAGAAACTCAATTCCGACCTCGGGGCAGCTTATTGAACTGTCTGCATCTTATCATTTTAACCAAAAACCCAGGCTAAAAACTTTCAGACTGGACGGGCAGGATGCCACCCTCGAAGACATGGGCATTGAAATAGGGAACTTTATACGGGCCAAAATCAACTGGGAGTCCTACGTGCCGATCAGTGAATCCCTGTCACAATTATTCAAGTTTCAGTTCGGATACAATTTTGACTACAACCAGGGCTTCATCAATAACTTCAATGTGGGGGGAACCCAGGCCTTCCTTGATAACCAGATGACTTTCTGGGGACTGAATGAATATGAATTGATGACTGAATCCGTTTTTACCGGACAGATCGGATATCAATACCATGTGGGCCGGGGCCTGTATGCTTCAGCAATTACAAACGCAGCGCTATATGATTTCAGGCTTAACAGGCCTGAAGAGATCTCATCAGAGAACCTGGTTTACGGTGCTGCTTTATCCATGGGATATGACTCCCTGATCGGCCCCTTTGAGCTAACCTTCGCCTACAGCCCGCAAACCAACCGGATTACCGGATACCTGAACCTAGGCTGGGCGTTTTGATTTCCAATGGGTGACGAGCCTGCTTTTTTCATGGCCATCATTGCCTTTTATGGAATGCAGGCAACGCAAATGATCCTGATTTGCAATGCATTGTGTTTTAACATCCACTTTGTTTCCTGCAAAGGTTTCTTTGAGCCATTGCACCTGTAAACGATCCATCCTGTGGGTCTTATGTATTGAATGGGGAATCGACTCCAGGGCCCATTTCACGTAAACCACATTATTTACATGCTGATTGA
>PWIY01000051.1 GCA_003560215.1 Bacteroidales bacterium
CAGCCACCTTCGATATATCACCACACAGCCTGATGATGGCCATTGCCATTGCGGCTGCCGCCTGCTTTATGAGTCCTGTTTCCCATCCGGCCAACCTTCTGGTAATGGGACCGGGAGGATACCGCTTCCGCGACTACCTGAAAGTGGGGATTCCGATGACACTGGTCGTGATGGCCATTGTGATGCTGCTGCTGCCGGTAATCTGGCCGCTGTAAACATGACCAGGCTCGTTCAGGCCACTGCATAAAGCCGGGAGAAAGCAGTCCGGGAGGCAACAAACAGAAGGAAGCAATCCTGGGAAACAGTCAGGGAGGTAGCAACCGGGAGTGAACCAAACGGAGAGATCCAGCCGGGAGAAAAGCCGGAGAAACAGCCGGAGAAACAGCCGGAAGATAACAGCCGGAAGAAGCAATCCACGGCATGCAGCAAAGGAACACAGCCCGGAGTAAACGAAGCACACAGAAAGAAAACCAAAAAAACACCAAAAAAAACAACTGACCGTCATGACTCAGCCAGACCTTCAGCAATGGGCCAAAACCAGCCTCGGATTCTTCCCCACTCCCCTTCACGAACTGAACAACTTTTCTGCCCTTTACCCCGAATACCGGGTCTTCATCAAAAGAGATGATCTTACCGGACTGGCCACGGGTGGCAACAAAACCCGGAAGCTGGAATACCTGATCGGCGATGCCGTGGCCCGCGGAGCGGATACCATCATCACCGCAGGGGCACAGCAGTCGAACCACTGCAGGCAAACCGCCGCAGCCTGCGCAATGAAAGGGTTAAAGTGCCACCTGTTACTGGGGGGAGATCAGCCGCAAACCTACACAGGCAACCTGCTGCTTTCACATCTGCTTGGTGCAAACATCCACTTTACAGGCGAAAACCGAAAAGGGGAAGACATACAGCCACTGATGGAGAAACTCCGGCAGGCCGGAGACAACCCTTATGAAGTCCCTTACGGGGGATCAAACCTTACCGGTGCGATGGGGTTCGTGGAAGCAGCCGGAGAACTACAGCAACAACTCAGGGAGCAGGACCTGACAATAGACTACATCTTTTTTGCCTCCAGTTCGGGGGCCATGCAGGCCGGGCTGATGCTGGGCATGGAGCTTTACGGACTGGAAGCCGGACTGATGCCGGTCAACATCGACAAGGAAGAACTGGATGGCAGCAAGCTGGAGAAACACATGCAGGCACTCCATAAGGAAGGAAAAAAGAAGCTTGCCCTGAAGGATCCTGACAAACCCGTTACCATGCCCCTGATTCAGGATTTTGATCAGGCAGGCTACGGAGTTGTCACCCAAAACGAAACCCGGGCCATACAGCAACTGGCACGCCACGAAGGCATTATCCTTGATCCGGTTTACACAGCCAGGGCATTTTACGGCATGATGCATTATCTGGCCAACGGTCTGCTGAAAAAACAAGCCAATGTATTGTTCTGGCATACGGGAGGGATTCCCGCCACCATGCATTACGCAAAAGAATTAACCGGGAATTGAAATACCCTGCAACCAGGAGTAGCCCGGCTCAACGGTGTATCATGAAACAGTGTATCATGAAACGGTGCATCATGAAACGGTGCACCATGATTCTACAGGCGCTCGTATTCCACAACCCTGTAATAATTGGTGGGATAAATTCCCACAGAAATCAGGATTTGCCTGAGGGTAAATTTGACATTCAACTGTTTCACCTGCCCAAACTGATCCAGGTCAAAATGGATGAATTTTTCGCGCATGGCCGGGTTTCTCCACACAGCCCTGAAGGTATCGTAATGCCAGTGCTCCAGATCGGCGATCATCTCCGGATCATCCCAAAGTTGCATCACAAGATTTCCATCCTCTTCAAATATAACCGCATCATCATACACTTTGTGAAAATATTCACCGGTATAAGCTTCCAAAGGCAGTGAAAGCGGGGCGTCCGGCACCCTGGCCGACTCAATTGAGTCCCTTCGCTCCATCGCGTCTGCCCGTGTATCAAGGTATCTGTCAAAATAATGGGTATGCCAGTCTCTTTCCCGGTCGATTCCCAGCATGGCATCCAGTACGTAATTCATCACCGCGGGGCGGAAATTGCAGAAAAGATTGCTGATCACAATCACGCCAAGGTCTTCTTCAGGCACCAGGGTCAGGATGGAGGTCATTCCGTCAGTGGCCCCGCTGTGCCTGGATATCCTGTATCCTTCGTAATAATTGAGGCCCCATCCCATACCGTAAGCAGTCACTGAGCCTGTCATCGGATCACTCATCCCGAAGGCCTGACGGGGCTGATGCATATCCCGCATCACCCGTTCGCTGATCAGCCTTTCGCCGCGAAAAACTCCCGGTTCGCCCAGGTGAAGCATCATCCAGTTGGCCATATCCGCCACAGAGGCATTCACAGACGCTGAAGGACCCACATTGTCAAAGTTCCGTCTTTCAATGACCTGAACTTCACCGTGGATCTCCTGATGAGGCCAGGCGGCATTGTCATCATCCGCAATTTGTGTGATGGAAGTGCTGGCACCTGTCATCCCCAGTGGTGCAAACAGGCGTTCAGCCAAAAACTCATCCCAGGGCATACCCGAGGCAGCTTTTACGACCTCACCGGCCACCATATACATTACATTGCTGTAAACATAATCTGAGCGGAAGGTTTGCTCAAAGGGCATATGCTTTACAAACTGCATGATGGTTTCGGAATCACGATCAGGCATAAAACGAAGCCGGTTCCCGGTCAGGCGGCCGATCCCCACCTGGTGAGACAACAGATCAACCACCGTAACATTTGAACTTACCCACGGATCTGACAGTTCAAACCATGGAAGGTGGTCACGCACCCTGTCATCCCAGTTCAGCTTTCCCTCATCCACAAGGATCCCGAGAGATGCCGACAACATGGCTTTGGTCAGTGAGGCTACGCCAAAAACCGTATGCTCATCCACCGGTGTGTCCTCCCCGAGTTTGCGCACACCAAACCCCCGGGCATAAACGAGCTCTTCGCCCTTCACAACAGCCACGGCCATACCCGGTATGCCCCAGTCATCCATCCCCCGCTCCATAAAAGCAGGCAGTCCGGCAAGGCGTTCCTCCGCAGCGGAACCCGGATCGCTGCTGTCTGGAGCGGAACCCGGATTGCTGCTGTCTGGAGCGGAACCCGGATTGCTGCTGTCTGGCAGGGATCCCATTGATGACCCGGACAAGGTGCCTCCTGGGGCAGTGCCATCATATTCTGAGACAGCCCCATCATAATCCAAGGCGGCACCATCGTATTCTATGGCGGGACCATCATATTCCGAAGCAATCCCATTAAGCGCAAGAATTAAAAAACAACCGGAAAAAATCAGTAAAACCGACAGATATCTTCTCAAACCATGCATAAGTTTCATTTTTGTGCAAATTTGTACAAAAGTAGAGATTTATCCTGAAACAAATTCCTGTCATAAAAGCCGTTGGATTTGAAAATTTTCATTACTTTTGCACCTCATTTTATTCTCATTACAAACAAATTAAAACAATCAAAATGGTAAGACAGTACGAAACCGTTTTCATTATGACTCCCGTTTTGTCTGAAGAACAGATGAAGGAAGCGGTAAGTAAGTTTCAGGACTACCTGAAGAAAAAAGGAGCTGATATTGTCTATGAAGACAATTGGGGACTTCGCAAGATGGCCTATCCGATCCAGAAAAAATCAACCGGCTTTTATCACCTTGTGGAATTCAAGGCCGACACACAGCTGCTAAAGGATTTTGAACTGGAACTGAAACGTGATGAGCGCGTCATTCGCTTCCTCACTGTAAGCCTCGACAAACATGCCGTGGCCTACAACGAGAAAAAGCGCAGACAAAAGGAAGCCGCTCAGGAATCAGCGAATGAAGCAGAGAAGAAATAAGGTAGTGATTTAAAAACTTGAAACATGGCAAACCAACAGAACTCGGAGATCAGATATCTGGCCCCAATTGCGGTAGATATCAAAAAGAAAAAATACTGCCGCTTCAAAAAAGCAGGCATCAAATACATCGACTATAAAGACGGCAACTTCCTGCTGAAGTTTGTTAACGAGCAGGGAAAAATCCTCCCCCGGAGGATTACCGGAACGTCGGTAAAATATCAACACAAAGTGGCCAAAGCGATCAAAAGGGCAAGGCACCTGGCGATCATGCCATATGTAGCGGATCTTTTAAAATAGGGAGGACTCACAATGGAAATTATATTAACACAAGATGTTCCCAACCTGGGATTCAAAGACGACCTGGTAACCGTTA
The DNA here is from genome assembly GCA_003560215.1 of Bacteroidales bacterium. GTDB lineage: Bacteria > Bacteroidota > Bacteroidia > Bacteroidales > UBA7960 > PUPG01. The sequence goes on from PWIY01000051.1 coordinate 4,253, forward strand.
AAGACGGTTACGCAACCAACTACCTTATTCCCAATGGCTATGCCATCATGGCCGTTTCTTCCGAAAAGAAAAAGCTAGCAGAAACCATCAGGCAGAGGGCCTTCAGGGAAGAAAAAGTTAAGAAGGAAGCTGAAAAGATTGCCGAAAAACTGCAGGATGTGCAGGTTAAGATCGGTGCCAAGGTGGGTACTTCAGGAAAGATTTTTGGCTCAGTAAATGCACTGCAAATTTCAGAGGCCATCAAGGAGCAGTTCGACATCGACATCGACCGCAAGAAGATCATGGTGGACGGAGATTCCATCAAGGAAGTCGGATCCTACACTGCCAAGATAAACCTCCATAAAGAGGTTCGCCCCGAAATTAAATTTGAGGTAGTAGGCGAATAATACGGGCAATTATCAGCCCGATTTGTCCCCGGCAGAATAACAGCCGGGCTTTCAACCACCCAATATATCCTCCTGAAAACCTGTCCCTCAAAGGACAGGTTTTTTTTATAAAAGCCTGTATCTTTGGCAAATGATTTCTGCATCCGGCATAAAATTTATCCAGTCGCTCCGTCAGAAGAAATATCGTGACCGCCACGGTGTTTTTGTGGCAGAAGGCGCTAAAATTGTACGGGAGCTGGCCGGTTCGAACCTGCAGGTTGAAATGGTGTGCGGACTGAAAGGCTGGATGGACCAGAATGCCGGCATGTTTCCGGAGGAGACCACCTGCATCACCATTTCCGAAAAGCAATTGTCGCGCCTCAGCAACTTAAAAACGCCCAACCAGGTTCTTGCCGTGATCAAAAAACCGGATACAGAAGCCTTAAAAACCGGGAAACAGGAGGATCTTGTTTTGGTCCTGGACACACTGCAGGATCCGGGCAACCTGGGAACCATCA
>PWIY01000183.1 GCA_003560215.1 Bacteroidales bacterium
ACCCGGTCAGGCAAATCATTGAAGATGCACACAGCAGGGATATCCCCGTATTGATTGACGGGGCCCAGGCCACACCACACATGGCTGTTGATGTGCAGGAGCTCGACTGTGACTTTTACTGTTTTTCCGGCCATAAGATGTACGGACCGATGGGGATCGGCGCATTGTATGGCAAAGAAAAGTGGCTGGAACAAATGCCTCCTTATCAGAGTGGCGGTGAGATGATCAAAGAGGTACGTTTTGAAAAAACCACCTTTAACGACCTGCCCTTTAAGTTTGAAGCAGGCACACCCAATGTGGCCGGAGTACTGGGCCTGGAGGCTGCCATCAACTTCCTGTCGGAAACAGGTCAGGACAGGATTTCATCTCACGAACAAGACCTGTTGCAATATGCCCTTGAGGGGCTGGGCAACTTTGAAGAGATCAGGTTGATCGGCACGCCGGCGCAACGGGCGGGGGTGATATCCTTCCTGCTGGGCGACATTCATCCCTACGATGCAGGTACCATTCTTGACAAACTTGGCATTGCAGTTCGTACCGGTCACCACTGTGTACAACCGGTGCTTGACCTTTACAATATTCCGGGAACCATCCGCATCTCTTTCGGGGTCTACAATACCAGGCAGGAGGTAGACATATTCATAAAGTCGCTGGATACTGTCAGGGAAATGTTCGGATAAAAACTTGTGGCCATGCAACATCAAGATCAGGCAAAGGAAAACTTTCACAGACTGAACCGCTTATACGGCCGGCTCTTTCTTCTGCTGATTGCCGCCCTTGTTCTCAGCTCCCTGCTGATAAGCAACATCGGACCGCTGCTCACCTACAATCCCGGTATTTATGCGGCCATAAAAACAGCAAGCATTGCGGTGGGAGCCATTCTGCTGGTCATTGCCTATATTACCCCACAACGGCAGATCCGGCAAATTGATCCGTCCGCTTCACTGGCCGAAAAAGTCGAATTGTTCCGGCAGGCAGTCATTTTGAGGTTGTTACTGATAACAGGTGCAGGAGTCTTTACCTGCCTGTTTTTTATCCTCATTGCAGACACAGACCTGATACTGCTGCTGGCAATCATCATCATATTCCTGGTGCTGGCCCGTCCGACCCCATTCAAAACAGCCGGCGACCTGAAGCTGAACGATGAAGAAAAAAACACCCTGATGCAATGGACGCTTTCATCAAAAAACAAACCTACGGAGAATGACCAGCATTAAAGAAAAAGAACAAAAGATCATAAGCGATTTTGAACTTTTTGATGACTGGATGGACAAATACAACTATATCATCGAATTGGGCAAGTCCATCCAACCCATCAAAGAAGAATATAAAACCGATAAATACCTGATCAAAGGATGCCAGTCGCGCGTCTGGCTTCATGCCGGTTATGAGGATGGGAAAGTGATATACACCGCCGACAGTGATGCGCTGATCACAAAAGGGATCGCTGCTTTACTCATTGAGGTTCTTTCAGGGCACCCCCCGAAAGAGATCGTGGAGTCGGATCTGTCTTTTATTGAAGAGATCGGCCTGAAAGAGCATCTTTCTCAAACCCGCTCCAACGGTCTGGTTAACATGATCAAACAGATGAAGCTATATGCATTGGCTTTCCATAAAATGTAACCACAGCAAACGGGCCGACCCGAATGGTTCTGTTGAACAGCTTACCGGGTTTCAATAAAAACAAGCAGGGCATCCCGGCTCGCCCCGGATAAAAGAACTACAACATGCAGCACCAGCAAAACATCCCGCAGGAAGAACAGGTCATTGACGCCCTCAAAACAGTATTCGACCCGGAAATACCCGTCAACGTGTATGACCTGGGGCTCATTTACCACGTTGACATTGACCGGGATGGCGTGGTGGATATCACCATGACCCTGACCAACCCCAATTGTCCGGTGGCTGACGAGATGCCGGAAAGGATCAGGGAAGCGGTTGAAAAGGTGGACAAGGTCAGAAAAGCCAGGATTGATCTGGTATTCGACCCTCCATGGTCCACAGACAATATGTCCGATGCCGCCAGACTTGAACTGGGCCTGCTTTGATGGTTCATCCGATCAATGGCACACAGGAGTTCTCCATCAGGAACTGTCATCCAGAAGCTGTCATCCAGGAGCTGTCATCCAGAAGCTGTCATCCAGGAGCTGTCATCCGCAACACTGTTGGCATACGGGATTCTGTAAGGCAATACAGCCCGGCAGAAAACATTCCCTCCCCCACGAAATTTCAGCCGGATATAATTTTTGCAGGTAGAAAAAAGGTTGTATTTTTGGCTTCATAACCAATGAAGCACTAGTTGTAATCACTAAATCCCCGAACAATGAATATTCCTGACAACCTTAAGTACACCAAAGACCATGAATGGGTAAAAATTGAAGGTGAAATCGCTACCGTAGGCATTACCGACTTTGCCCAGGGCGAACTCGGAGACGTGGTTTTTGTTGAAGTAGACACTGAAGGTGAAAACCTTGACCAAGAAGAAACTTTCGGAACCATCGAAGCTGTAAAAACAGTATCAGATCTTTTCATGCCCCTTAGCGGAGAGATCACTGAGTTCAATGAAGAACTGGAATCCGCGCCCGACACAATCAACAAAGACCCCTACGGCAAGGGGTGGATCATAAAAATTAAAATAGCAGACAAGTCAGAGGTAGATAACCTGCTTGATGCCGGACAATACAAAGAACTGGTAGAAGCCTGACCCGGTAACGGCATTTAACCCGCATCTGTGTGCAAACCATCAGATTGTTTACCCCCGCTTTATTATGGGGATTGGTTATATTGCTTGTCACAGGGCTTCCGGGAGAAAACATCCCGGAAAGTGATTTGCTGAAGATCCCGCACATCGATAAAGTGATCCATTTTGTGCTTTTTGCCGTGATGGGCGCATTGCTTGTGTATGGTTTCGGAAAGAAACACCGGGGGAAAAGGCTACATAGCAGAACCCTGTTTTTCTGCATCGCCCTGGGATTTTTTTACGGCATTCTGACAGAGTATTTGCAATATTGTTGTTTCAGCGGCCGCCATGGCAATGTGGCTGATGCCATAGCAAATGGGTTTGGAACGATTTTTGGGGTTATTTTGTCAGCACAACTTGTTCAGAAAAATGATTGGCTCTCAGGAAAAAAAACAACCTGATTGACTTTTGCAAAATACTTTGTATATTAGCAAACTCTTTTGTGACGATCATATTCTGACCAACAAACACAGGAAACAGCTAATAAACCAACCAGACAGGAACTATTATGGAATTAAAAAAATCACCGAAAGCAGACCTTGAGAGCAAAAAGCGAGTCTTCTTGCAGATCGGGCTTGCAATAGCGCTTGGTGCGGCATTGGTTGCCTTCGAATGGAAGCACTACGAGCGGCCTGAGGTTGACCTCGGCACGCTGGAGATCGACTTCATTGAAGAAGAAGATATCCCGATTACCAGACAGGAACCACCACCGCCACCGCCTCCGCCGGAGCCTTCCCAGGAGCTGGTCATCGTAGATGATGATGTGGAGCTGGAAGAAGAGTTTACCATTGATATGGATGCCGACGTGTTTACAGAGGTGCAGGAGTTTACGCCCATTGAGTTCGAGGAGGAAGAAGAGGTGGAAGAAGATGTCATTTTTACCGTTGTGGAAGACCAGCCTCAGTTCCCTGGTGGAGAAGAAGCCAGGCAACGTTTCCTGGAGGAGAACCTCAGGTATCCCCAGATGGCACGCGAAGCTGGTATTCAGGGAACAGTCTTTGTCACCTTTGTGGTAGAAACCGATGGAAGCGTTACCGACGTGCAGGTGCTGCGTGGTATTGGTGGCGGTTGCGACCAGGAAGCCGTACGTGTTGTGGAAATGATGCCCCGCTGGGAGCCCGGCCGTCAGAGAGGCCAGCCCGTGAGGGTACAGTTTAATATGCCCATCCGGTTCAGGTTGAATTAATCACCGGATCCGGCACATATATAAAAGAAGCCGTCTTTTTTAAGGCGGCTTTTTTTGTGTCAATTGATTTGGGCCATTGAATACGGCCAGTGATCCCGCTGGTTCCGGCCATTGATTCCGACAGTCAGCTGATGCGGCTCCAGAACAACTGCCTGGGAAACAACTGCTCAAGCTGTCGTCTGACCATCCTGTGTTCAGGAAAACCCAATTCCGGGTCCTTTTTGAGCAGATCCATGGCCTGACGGCGTGCGTACTTCAACACCTTTTCATCTTTGGTCAGATCTGCGATCTTCAAATCGAGAATACCGCTTTGTTGCGTTCCCTGAAGGTCTCCGGGGCCGCGCAACTGCAGGTCTGTTTCAGCAATGCGGAATCCGTCATTGGTTTCAACCATCACACCCAGACGCTTCCGTGCATCGGCACTCAACTCATCTTTGGACATCAGGATACAGTACGACTGATCGGCACCCCTGCCCACCCTTCCCCTGAGCTGATGCAACTGTGAAAGGCCAAACCGCTCGGCACTTTCAATAACCATCACACTGGCATTGGGCACATCGATCCCGACCTCAATCACCGTGGTGGCAACCATGATATGCGTTTGGCCATTCACAAACCGCTGCATTTCATAGTCCTTGTCAACCGGCTTCATTTTACCATGCACAATGCTGACAGAATAGTCCGGGGGAGGAAACTCCCTTACAATACTCTCATAGCCGTCTTGCAGATCTTTCAGATCCAGCTTTTCCGACTCCCTGATCAGTGGGTACACCACATATACCTGCCGGCCCTTTTCAATCTCTCTGCGGAGAAAACCAAATACCTTCAGGCGATTTCTGTCGTATTGATGAACTTAATCAGTAAAGGGAATTCCAGGCCGAAGCGCCCGAATACCTTTTCCCCAACCAGGTCTCCCATGTAAACCTCAATCAGCTCTTTCAGGTTGTTCTCCTTCAGAAACCCGTTGCTGACCAGGCTCATCCCGTCTTGCAGTCCGGAAAGTACCCAGGCCTCCCCAATGCCCGCGGTTTGGGTTTCTTCTGACCCGGTCAGGGCATGAAGCGTGTTGCCGCCCCAGACTTTCTTCTTTAATACAGGCCGGAACTTGAGGGGGTACAATTTATTCATACGTCAGAAGGTATTTTACGGCCAGCGCACCTTGCCTTCCTCGTCCATGTCAACGGCCCAGCTGACCAGTACCAG
>PWIY01000359.1 GCA_003560215.1 Bacteroidales bacterium
GAAGATTTTGCCAACGGATTCAACAACCGCCGTGCCCGTATGGGAATGCAGGGGAGAATTCACGACAACTGGGATGGCCGTATCGAAATTGATTTTGCCGACGGGGGAGTGGATCCCAAGGATTTTCGTATGCGCCGCTCATTCAATCATGGGGGGCGTTTGTGGATCGGCCAGTACAAGGTGCCCCAGGGCCTGAACCAGCTCACCAGCTCTGTGGATATTACTTTCATTGAACGATCCAGTGTGAGCAACATTGTGCCTGATTCCCGCAGAATTGGTGTGGCATATGAACTGTTCCCCAATGACCTGGGGTTTAAAACAATGGTTTTTGGCAGGGCGCTCGGGCAAAGGGGGGCACTCAACGATGACATGCCTCTGGGATATGCCCTGCGTGGTGTTTACGCTCCGGAAATCAATGGCTCACAATGGCATATTGGAGCATCCATGGTTTACGAGGATCTGAAGTCGAACCCTGGTGTACGATACAGGGATCGCCCCGAGGCCCGTGACAGCAAAGGGGGCAGTGTCAGGTATCTTGATGTCATTGTTCCCGATGCCGAAACTACTTTCAAAACGGGCATAGAGGTCTTATATCTCAACGGACCATTTTCTCTGGAAGGAGAGTACCTGCAGACTGCGGTAAGCACTTCAGGCAACCACAACCCCACCTTCCATGGTTTTCATGTCCAGAGCAGCTATGTGTTTAACGGTGGTCGCCGGCAATACGCAAAGGGTCTGGTGGGTGGAGTAGCTCCTGCGGAGGAAGGATCCGGAGCCTGGGAAGTGGCGCTCCGTTACAGTGTAACAGACCTTCAGGATGATTTTTATTCCGGTGGAGATAAGCAAAACAACATCACGATCGCCCTTAACCGTCATGTAACTTCCAGACTCCGCTTCATGGGCAATGTGGTGATTGTCAACACCAGTGATCTTGAAAAAACCCCTGTTCTGGGCATGGTCCGTGCTGCATATTCTTTCTGAATCCCTTTTTTCACGGGCTTTATTCACCCCCGTAAAGTGTAATCAAAACGTAACAACCATGTTACATGCCGGTAATGTTTCCGGCGTAATATTGCAGTGTGAAAGAATTCCAACAACCAATACAATTCATTCATCGTCCGGACCATGCATGGGAAATGTTTCAGCCTGAATCATTTGTTTGCCGGACAATTGCCAGGTACGGGTTCACAAATTAAAACACATCAAAAAATGAGAAAAATGAAAGCGATTACCCTATTGTTTTTTACCGGTTTAATGGCCCTTTCCTTCTTCGGTTGCGGAGGAGGCGAAGGTAGCCGGAACGGCGCTGAAACCAGGTCGGAACGATCCTCTGGCCGAATTGATGTTCTGGGAGCAGGTGCCTCTTTTCCTGCTCCGCTGATTACCGCCATGGCCGATGAGTACCGGGGTGTAACCGACAACCGGGTTACGGTCAACTATCAGTCAATCGGATCCGGTGGCGGTATTCGCCAGTTTGTGGAGCAAACCATCATGTTTGGGATGACCGAGGCATTTCTTTCTGATGAGGTGATGCAAGACGTGGAGGCTTCAACGGGAGGCCGTGCATTTAATATGCCCATTACGCTTGCCGATGTGGTGGCCACATACAACCTGCCCGGCATTGAAAAAGGACTCGTATTCAATGCAGAGGTGCTGGTTGAAATATACATGGGTCGCATTACCCGCTGGAACGATTCTGCAATTGCTGACCTGAATCCGGGCAAAGAACTGCCTTCCCTTCCGATCACCGTGGTTCACCGCTCAGATGGATCCGGTACCACCAATATCTGGACCAGTTATTTTTCAAGGGTTTCTGATGAATGGAAAGACAGGGTTGGTTTCGGTACAAGCGTAAGCTGGCCTGTCGGAATTGGCGGTAACGGCAACGAGGGAGTAGCCGGTGCTGTAATGAACACCCCGGGGGCCATCGGTTACAACAGCCTGTCTTATGCATTGCTGAATGACATGGCTTATGGCTCAGTGATCAACGCTTCCGGCAATACCATTGAGCCCAGTTTTGAAGCGACCACTGAAGCCGCAAATATTGATCTGCCTGAAGACACCAGGATACTTTTTACCAATACTCCGGCGGAGTATGGCTATCCCATTGCCGGCTTTGCCTGGATGCTTGTATATGAGAATCTGGATGACAACAATGCCATCAGAAATCGCAGGCAGGCCGAAGAGTTGGTTCGTTTCGTGATATGGAGCATTACTGACGGGCAGGAGCTCTCTGAATCTCTCGGATATGCCCGTTTGCCCGAAGCAGCAGTGGAACGGAATTTTGAAATGATCAGAGAGATCAAATGGGAAGGAGAAATGATCGGAAAAGAAATGTTGCAGGAGGTCGTATCGTAAGACCATACCGGTTAATTTCAATATGCAGCACGAACAAACAGGAACCATAGCAGAAAAGCCAGTGTCAATCATTTACCGCTGGCTGGGTGACAGGATATTTTTAACCCTTGTGGTGGCCCTTGGCTTAAGCATCATATTGCTGGCCGGGGCCATGGCATGGGTTTTGACCGACGAGTCGGGCATGGCCCTGAAAGAGTTCGGGGTGATTGGATTCCTGACAGGTACCACCTGGGATCCGGGCGTGCAGTTTCGTTTCGGGGCCTTCCCTTTTATTGCAGGAACACTGATTACCAGTGTTCTGGCGTTGGTTCTTGCTTTTTATCCGGCAATTGCTGTGGCGATTTTTATAGCAGAATATGCACCCCGATGGCTGGGACACATCATTGAAAACCTCGTGCACCTGATCGCGGCTGTACCCAGCGTTGTGATCGGGATATGGGGCATTTTTGTCTTTGCTCCCTGGATGCGTGATACGTTTTATTTCCCGATTTATGAGTGGGCTGCCAATCACCACCCCTCCCTGCTGCCGATTCTGGGGAGTCCGATCGGGTATGGCATGGCGACTGCAACAATTATTCTGGCATTGATGATCATCCCGTTTACCACCGCACTTACCCGGGATGCAATCCGCCAGGTTCCCAAAGAACAACGCGAGGCTGCCTGGGCACTTGGAGCGACCAAGTGGGAGGTGATCCGTATGGCGGTGATCCCCTATTCGCGTGGTGGGATCATGGCCGGGGCGATCCTCTCGTTTGGCAGGGCAATCGGCGAAACCATGGCCGTGGCCATGCTGATCGGGAACAACAACAATTTGCCTTTTTCTGTAATGGGTCCCGCTGCCACGATGCCCTCGGTGATTGTCAATGAGTTTCGTGAGGCAGTCGGGAACCTGCATCTCTCAAGCCTGATGGCCATCGGGCTGGTATTGTTTGTTGTTTCCCTGATCGTGAACCTGGTGGCTGCTTATGTAACACGGAAATTATCCATCACAGGAGGACAGTCGATATGAAGACCTTGAGGCAACGAAATATCAGGGATAATTTGATGGTGGGGTTGCTGTATGCAAGTACCATTCTTGTCCTGACTCCGCTGGTCATTATCATAGGTTACGTCATTGTCAACGGCATCAGCACCATCAGCATCGATTTTTTTACCCAGGAACTGGGGTCCCCGTCGCGGGCCATGCAGGGGAGGCCGACGGGATTGGTCCATACAATTCTCGGGACTCTGGTGGTGGATTCACTGGCGCTGATCATGGCTGCCCCGCTTGGGCTTGGTGCCGGAATCATGCTGTCCGAGTACCCTGATCATAAATTAAACCCCCTGCTCAGGGTCATGAATGATACGCTTAACGGGATGCCAGCCATTTTGAAAGGATTGCTGGCTTTCGCCCTGGTGGTGAAGCCCATGGGTGCTTTTTCCGGGTTGGCCGGGGGTGTGGCTTTGGCCTTTGTAATGATACCCATCATTGCCCGGGCAACCGAAAGTGCCCTGATGACCATACCGTGGTCAATCAGGGAGGCCGGACTGGCTATTGGACTGCCCCGTTGGAGGGTGGTACTTTCCACCGTCATGCCTGCAGCACGTACCGGTTTGGTGACAGGTTTCCTGATCGCTTTTGCCCGGGCTGCCGGGGAGGCTGCCCCGCTTATGTTCACTTCCTTCGGGAACAATTACCTGCCGAACCGTTGGTCCGGTATGATATTCGGCCCTGTAGATACCTTGCCTCAAAGGCTCTACTCCCTGGCCATCAGTCCGTATAAGGAATGGCATGCCATGGGATGGGCAGCCGGAGTGGTGCTGCTGGTCTTTGTGCTGGGCTTGTTTTTCGCAGGACGGATGTTGACAAGACAGAAATTTAAGGTTTAACCATGCAAGATCTATCAGATATCAGACAAACAACCCATAATCAGGCAGCTGAAATGACCAATCCGGGTGATGAAAACCAGGGAACTGCCGGCATTTCTGCCATTCGGATGGAAGCCCGAAAACTGACTGTAAAATACGGAACGGTTACCGGAGTGAAAAACATTTCCATGCCCGTTTACAACGAAAAGGCCACAGCACTGATCGGCCCTTCCGGTTGCGGAAAAACCACCTTTTTAAGGGCACTGAACCGCATGCACGATCTTACACGGAACGCGGTGATCAGCGGAGAAGTTTTGCTGGACGGGAAGGACATTTATCATCCGAAAGTAAATCCGGTGGTGATTCGCCGGAAGATCGGAATGGTTTTCCAGAAGCCCACGCCTTTTCCCACCATGTCTATTTTCGACAATGTGGTGGCCGGGCTCAAGCTGGTCGGGATCAGAGATAAGAACCTGCTGAATGAGGTATGTGAAAGGGCCCTTCGTCAGGCTGCTTTGTGGGATGAGGTCAAAGATCGCTTATCAAGTGCGGGAGGCAGTATTTCCGGGGGGCAGCAACAGCGGCTTTCCATTGCCCGGGCGCTGGCCATTGACCCTGAGGTGATTTTGATGGATGAGCCGACCAGTTCACTGGACCCAAGGTCTTCTTCTAAAATTGAGGAACTGATCCATGAACTCAAAGAGAAATATGCGATTGTAATTGTTACCCACAATATGCAGCAGGCGGCCCGGGTCAGTGACCACACTGCGTTTTTTTACCTGGGTGAACTGATTGAATTCGGTCCGACCGATCAGTTGTTTACCAACCCGGTGCATCAGCGCACAGAAGAATACCTTACCGGAAAATTCGGCTAATTTTATACAGACATGAC
>PWIY01000173.1 GCA_003560215.1 Bacteroidales bacterium
AGATTCTAATAAAAAATCCTTGCATTTATGGTTTTTTATTTTAAGAGAAAATTGTTTTCAACAATGCAAGTTTTACCCGGAATGATTTATCAAAATTTACCAACAAATAATTGACAAAAATTAACAATTCAATGGATGTTGAAAACCGGAAATTTATTCACCCCAGTGCTTGTTCACAAACCGGAAAAATTGTTAATATTTGTTATAATTTCCTTGTTTATAGTACATTAAATTTTGGGGTTTTGTGGAAAACCTGTGAAAAAAATTCCATAAATCAAATTGTCAAGTCTTTCTCAAAAATAGTATGAACAGTGTTAACAGCCTGATGAACATGAATTATTTTTTTAAAAATCACAATTTATAATCATCATATAAAGATAGTCCAAAACCCAGTGGCATTCGATGTATATTGTTATATTTTAAAATTTTATGTAATTTTGGATCGAATTAAAAAGTGAAACGTTCGTTTACATAAAACCCCTGTTGATTCACAACAATTCTTCAATAATCGACAGAACAAAATTTTTTAAAACACAGGCTCATGGCAAAAGTAAAAATACTCGTTGTAGAAGACGAAAGCATTGTAGCAAAAGATATCCAGAATACACTGAAAAAGCTTGGATATGAGGTTACAGGAGTGGTTAGCAGTGGTGACAAAGCCATCCGCGAAGTAGAAGAAAACCGCCCGGATCTTATTCTGATGGATATCATGCTTAAAGGAGATCAGACCGGCATTGAAGCAGCCAAGAGCATTAAGGAAAGGTTTTCAGTTCCAGTTATTTTCCTTACTGCATATGCTGATGACAGTACGCTGAACAAAGCTAAGATCACGGAACCTTACGGGTATATCATCAAGCCGTTTAAAGAGCGTGAACTGCAGACCACGATCGAAATGGCGCTGTATAAGTACGAAAAGGATGAAGAGGTTAAGAAAGAACGTGACCTGTATCATTCACTCGTGGAAAACAAGGAATCAAAGGATTCGATTTTTGTTCGTGCGGACTACCGGCTGAACAAGATCAATTTTGATGACATTTATTTTGTGGAGGCACTGAAGGATTATGTGGTGATCAATACCGCAGACAACAGCTACACCACCCATACCACCATGAAGGAAATGGTACGGATTCTTCCGGCCAAAGATTTTGTAAGGATTCACCGATCTTTCATCGTGAATCTGAACAAGATTTTCTCCATCAAATATCCTGACCTGGTCATTGAAGGTAAAATGAAGGTGCTGCCCATTGGCGGACTTTACAGGAAAGAGTTGTACAGCAGGTTGAACCTGATTTAACACTGAACCTGATTTAACCAGGATAAAATTTTACATACATCTTTAAATCAGCGGTTTACCTTTAAGGTTTGCCGCTGATTTTTTTATTCCCCTTCTTTTTTTTATTCCCCTTCGGCCAGCAGAAAATCCAGTTCTTTTTTCAGGAGGTTGGCCCTTTTAACCTTTACCCTGACCGGGCTGCCCAGTTTGTATTGTTTTTTGTTGTTGTAGCCCAGAACCTGGAAGTTATCCTCATCGAGGTAATAATAATCGTCTCCCATGTCGCTGAGCCTCACCATTCCCTCACATTTGTTTTCCTTGATCTCCACAAAAATTCCCCATTTGGACACGCCTGAAATCAGTCCTTCAAATACTTCACCCTCTTTATCCGCCATGAATTCCACCTGTTTGTACTTGACAGAATCCCTTTCGGCCTGCTGAGCTTTTCTTTCCATTTCGGATGAATGCTGGCACAAATCTTCATACTCTCCCTGGTTGGCAGATGACTGTCCGTTTGCATAGGCGGTCAGTAAGCGATGCACCATCATATCCGGATAACGCCGGATGGGTGAAGTGAAATGGCTGTAGTAATCAAATGCAAGACCATAATGCCCGATGTTTTCAGTGGAATATTCAGCCTTGGCCATGGTTCTGATTGTGAGGGTTTCAATGAGGTTTTCCTCCCCCTTGCCCTGTGAATCTTTCAATAATTTGTTGAAGGAGCTGGCCACATTTGACCGGGTATCGGTCTTGACTTTGTATCCCAGTTTTGCCACAAAATTTGACAGGGTATTGAGTTTTTCCGGGTTGGGCATGTCGTGCACCCGGTACACAAACGTTTTTGGTTTGGCCTTTCCCCTGGGTTTGCCAATTTTTTCGGCCACCGTTCTGTTGGCCAGAAGCATAAATTCTTCAATAAGTTTATTGGCCTCTTTTTGCTCCTTGAAATACACGTCAAGGGGTTTGCCGTTTTCATCCAGGTGGAATTTCACTTCCGGCTGGCCGAAATCAAGTGCACCGTCCCGCATTCTTTTCTTGCGCATTTTCCCGGCCAGATCATTCAGTACCTTCAGATCCTCTGCATGGGGACCTTCTCCGGTTTCGATTACTTCCTGGGCTTCTTCATAAGCAAAACGGTGATTACTTCGAATGATGGTTTTGCCAATCCATGATTTCAGCACCCTGGCATTGCTGTTTATTTCCACCACCACCGAATAGGTCAGCTTTTCCTCGTCCGGGCGCAAAGAGCACACCATGTTAGAGAGTTTTTCCGGAAGCATCGGGATGGTGCGATCCACCAGGTACACTGAAGTGGCTCTTTCCCTGGCCTCCTCTTCAATGGGCGTTCCCGGTTGCACGTAGTGGGTAACATCCGCAATATGGATTCCCACCTCCCAGTTGTCCTGATCAATTTGTTTGATCGATAAGGCGTCGTCAAAGTCTTTTGCATCTGCAGGGTCGATGGTAAATGTGGACGTATCTCTGAAATCCCTTCTTTTTTCAATCTCTTTTTTGGTGATTTCCACAGGGATCTTGTCTGCAGACTTTTCCACTTCAGGTTCAAACCTGGCCGGCAAGTTGTATTCAGCCAGAATCGCGTGCATTTCCACATCGTTGTTGCCCGGCTGGCCGAGTATTTCCACCACTTTTCCGAAGGGGTTTTTGGATGGGCGGTTCCATTCCAGGATTTCCACGATGGCCTTCTCTCCTTCTTTGGCGCCGTTGATGTGTTCCTGGGGGATGAAGATATCGACCGGCATGGCCTTGTTGTCAGGGAGCAGAAATGCATAATTCCCTGTACGCTGAATGACCCCCACAAAATTGTTTTTGGATCGTTCCAGGATCTCCACGATCTCACCTTCGGCTTTCTGGTTTTTCCTCCTGGGAAACAACCTGACCTTTACCTTGTCTTCATGCAGTGCATTGGCCGTGTTGTTCGGGCTGATCCTGACATCTTCAAGAAGTTCATCGGTGATGATGTAGGCTTTTCCGGTCTGTTTCATGTCCACAATCCCCGTGATGATCTGCCCCCTGGGTTTCTTTTTTTCCAGGTATGCCGGATTGATTTTGAACTTTCCTTTATAGGCCTCAAAAAGAATTTCCTCTTTCGCCATGCTGTAAAGCAGACCCGAGAGGTATTTTTTGTTCTCCTTTCCTTCTTCGCCCATAGATTTGGCAGCCTGCTTGTAGTTCATGGCCTGCCTGGGGTTCTTTTCAAACACCCGGATCAGTTTTTCTTTCAGTTTGGCTTTGTGTTTATCTTTTTTTGATGCCATGGTAAACGGTTTGGTTTTAATGTAACAAATTGCATGCATTATTTTGCCCTTGGGAAATCCCGGCCACACTCCGGATCTGATGCTCTGCCGGATGTCTTTACCTGCCGTTCTGCGAAAATTTGCCAGCTATCCGGATCGGATTTAGGGTTAAACGGCATTTCAAGCATGCGGAGGGGTTTCTTTTATTCCCCCATAAGGATTTGCGGCAATTTTATTCAGCAACCGCAATTTAATATTTTTTAGGGAGGCCGCCCCTGTTTTTTTCGTAATTTTATAGATTGATTCATCCTGAAACAGTTGATAATCCTTTATGTCTGAGACCCTTCAAATACTTCTTCAAAAACTTGACCGCTTTATCAGGAGGTATTATCTGAACCGCCTGATTAAAGGGGCCTTGCTGTTTGGAGCCGGGTTTTTGGTGCTCTTTATCCTGTTTGTAAGCATCGAATATTTCGGATACCTGGATTCCACCATCAGGCAGTTGCTTTTTTATTCCTTCTTGTTGTTTAACGGTTATGTACTTATCCGGTATGTATTGATTCCTTTTTTCGGGATGATCCGGATAGGCAAAAGGATTGGTCCTGATCAGGCCGCCAGGCTGTTGTCAAAATACTATCCCGATGAATTGAATGATCAGGTTACCAATGTCTTGCAGCTGAAGCAGTATCTTGACCGTAACCCTGAGAACACAGCCCTGATCATGGCTGCCATCGACCAGAAAGCCGAACGGGCCAATGTAATACCTTTCCATAAAGCCATCTCCCTGAAGGGAAATCTGAGGTTTTTACCTTATGTGGTGTTGCCCCTTTTGGTGGTGCTTGGTTTGTACCTGGTGCAACCGGCTTTTCTGTATGAGCCCACCAGGCGGCTTGTGCAATACGATGTGCATTTTGAAAGGCCGACTCCCTTTAAAGTGGATGTGGTATCGTCCACGGAGGGTTTTCGGCACGAAAACCTGGAGGTGGTTGTTCAGACCCGGGGCGATGTGGTTCCTTCCGAAGCCTTTTTACGCATTGACGGGGTGCGTCATCCCATGAGCAATCCTTCCTCTGCCACCTATAGCTATACCATCCGAAACCTGCAGCAGGATAAAACCTTTTTTGTTGAGGCCGAAGGCTACACCTTTGGACCCTTTTCTGTTCATGTGTATGAAAAACCATCCTTTTCCCATTTTCACATAGAAGTAGATTACCCATCCTACAGCGGACTTGATACAGAAGATTTTACCAACATGGGCGATCTGGATGTATTGTACGGATCACAGATTAAATGGACTTTTTTCACCCAGGCCACCGACAAGGTTGATTTTTTCATGGAAGATGAGAACCTGGATGTGGAAAAGGTGAGGGAAGGTGAATTTACCGCCCGCACCAGGGCTACCGATTCATTTGAGTATTCTGTTTTTTCAGGTAGCGAGGAACGTGGCAAAGGAGACAGCCTTTCATACAGGGTTCAGGTTGAGCGTGATGCCTATCCGCGAATTGCCGTTGAAGAACACCGTGATGATGTCATGATTGCCCATCTTTTTTACC
>PWIY01000262.1 GCA_003560215.1 Bacteroidales bacterium
GCTCATGAGTTTACCGACAATATTGCTCCGGCCAAGAACCACGCAATTCTTTCCGCTTGTTTCGATGCCGCTGCGTTTGATCATCTCCATGATGCCGTTGGGCGTGGCAGGAATATATGCGGGAAGACCGAGCATCATTCTCCCGGCATTGACCGGATGGAATCCGTCCACGTCTTTTTCAGGAGCCACATGCTGAATGACCTTCTGGGTATCAATGTGCGGAGGGAGTGGCAACTGCACGATCAGACCATCTACCTCAGGGTCTTTATTGATGAATTCGATGGCCTCCAGCAACTCCGATTCTGTTACATCAGAATCAAAGCGATAGGTCGAGGAATCAAACCCCACCTCCTTGCAGGATTTGCTTTTATTGTTTACGTAGGTTTCACTTGCCGGATCTTCTCCCACAAGGATCGCAGCCAGGTGGGGAACCTTGCCTCCCTTGTCCCTGATTTGCTTAACCTCTTCAGCAATTTCTTGCTTGATCGCTCTGGAAATCTCTTTTCCGCTAATAAGCTCCATAAATAGGGTTGTTTTATTGGTTTCACCGGCCAACATACAGGCCTGATCATTATACTGCCGGATCATGAATGCCGGACAAAGGAGAGCATGGCCCGGCACACGGCCAGGTTTGAAGCTGTCTCTTGATTACCTTCTCATCCCCTGCATATTCCGCATCATGTTGGCCATTTTTCCCTTGCCTCCCGACCGCATGGTACGCATCATTTTGCGCATATCTTCAAATTGCTTCAGGAGTTTATTGACCTCCTGAATATCTGTTCCCGCACCCCGTGCAATTCTTTTTCGCCGGCTTCCGTTCATAATGGCCGGGTTTTCACGTTCGGCCGGGGTCATGGAATAAATAATGGCCTCCACTCCCTTGAAGGCGTCATCCTCCAGGTCCACATCCTTGATTGCCTTGCCCATGCCGGGGATCATCCCCATCAAATCCTTCACATTACCCATCTTTTTGATCTGCTGAAGCTGGGAGAGAAAATCATTGAAGTCGAACTGATTCTTTGCAATCTTCTTCTGCAGCTTTTGGGCTTCCTGCTCGTCGTATTGTTCCTGGGCTTTCTCCACAAGGGATACGATGTCTCCCATGCCCAGGATCCGGTCAGCCATCCGACGCGGGTGGAACACGTCTATGGCATCCACTTTTTCACCGATACCCACAAACTTAATGGGTTTATTCACCACAGAACGGATCGTCAGTGCAGCCCCGCCACGGGTATCACCATCAAGTTTCGTCAGCACCACCCCTTCGTAGTCAAGCCGCTCATTAAAAGCTTTGGCAGTGTTCACGGCATCCTGACCAGTCATGGCATCAACCACAAAGAGCGTTTCCTGGGGGTTCAGGGCTTTTTTCAGTGAAGAGATCTCATTCATCATTTCCTGATCGATGGCCAGCCGGCCGGCCGTATCCACAACCACCACCTGGTGCCCCATCGTTTTGGCATGGTTGACAGATCGTTTGGCAATGGCCACCGGATCCTTCACACCATCTTCGGTATACACTTCAACATCAATCTGCTCCCCGAGTACCTTCAGCTGATCGATTGCCGCAGGCCGGTAAACGTCACCGGCTGTCAGCAGTACCTTTTTGCTCTTTTTCCCCTTCAGGAAGTTGGCCAGCTTGGCCGAAAAAGTTGTTTTACCACTACCCTGCAAGCCGGCAACCAGTATAATGGCGGGGTTCCCCTTCAGGTTTATTTCCTCGTGGGTGGTGCCCATCAGTTCGGTCAGCTCCTCATGAACCACCTTCACCATAAGCTGCCCGGGAGAGACCGATGTGAGCACATCACGGCCCATGGCCTTCTCCTTGATTCTTTCAGTAAAGTTTTTGGCAATTTTATAGTTGACGTCGGCATCCACCAGTGCACGGCGAACATCTTTCAGGGATTCAGCCACATTGACCTCAGTAATGTGCCCCTGCCCCTTGATCACTTTAAACGCCTTATCTAACTTATCATTAAGATTTTCAAACATATCCGTCTGTAATTTTTGTGCAAAATTACCAATTATTCTCCTATTCTCACATATAAATTACCTCGCCTGCATTCTTTGTTTTTTCTTACCTTTGCATTGGTGGGAGAATCCTGTCGCGTTACTCCGTGTGCGCACAATCAATGTCGTCCTCCATAACACTATGAAAAGAGAAACGGAAGATCTGTTCAATACCCCCTGGCAGGTTCAAAGATATGAAGACCTTACCGGCCGGGATTCGTCCATTTATTTTGATGTGGACGACTTTGAGGAGATCATCGAATATTATCTCCTCAACGGTGAATACAGGAAGGCGCAGCAGGTTGCCGAATATGCAGGCTCAGTGCACCCTTCATCCATCCCCCTTATGCTGAAGAAAGCCCAGTTGCTGGCTTCTTTCAACAAAGAAAACCACGCCCTGGAACTTCTGACCCGGGTAGAAGACCTTGACCCAACCAATCACGACATTTTCCTCACCAAAGGGGCCATTTACTCACAGATGATGAACTATGAAAAAGCCATCGAAGAGTACAACAAGGCCGTTTATGGTGCGGATGAACCGGATTTCGTCTATTGCAACATTGCCTTCGAATATGAGAATATGGGCAATTTTGACAAAACCATTGAGTACCTGAACAAGGCCCTGGAGGTCAACCCCGATAACGACCTTGCCATTTATGAGGCAGCCTACTGTTTTGACCTGCTTTCCCTCACCGAAGAAGGGATCTCCTTTTTCAGACGACTGATCGAAAGAAATCCATACAGCACAGAGGCCTGGTTCAACCTGGGTGTTTCCTACATCAATGCAGGGTTGTATGAAAAAGCCCTGGATGCCCTTGAATACTCCCTGGCCATTGATGATGACCATGAACATTCATGGTTTCACAAGGGTTACACCCTCAGTCTTCTCAACAGACACGCCGAAGCCATTGCGGCTTACAGGGAGTCCATGGCCGAAGACGAATCCGATGCCATGAAGTTTTATTACATCGGCGAGTGTCATGAAAAACTGGAGGATTTTCACGAGGCAAAAAATTACTACCTGAAATGTACCAGGCTGGATCCCGAACTGGCCGACGCCTGGGTGGGCATATCCATTTGCGAAATGGAAACCGGGGAAACGGGAAGGGCCGTTAACTTTTTGGAGAAAGCCCTTGGTCTTGATCCTGAAAACGTCAGTTATCTTTGCCTTCTGGGAAACTCGCATTTCCTGAATAAAGAATTTGAAAAGGGTTGTGCCGCTTACGAAAAAGCTCTGGGCATTGAACCAAACGATGAGGAAACCTGGCTGGAATACGCCGAAGCACTCATAAAAACAGGAGACACAGCCGAAGCACTCAAAGTCGCCCAAAGGGCCGTTGAAAGCCTTCCGGGAAAAAACGGACTGCTCTATCTCACCGCAGCGCTGCTTTTTGCAAGTGGCAAAGCCCAGGAAGGCAACGTCTGTCTGGAAGAAGCCCACCAAAATGACCCGAACGGATTGGCCCTGCTGATGAAGCGCTTTCCCGAACTCTGCGGTCATCCCGATTTTACGGATGCGGCAGGCAACCTCTGTATTTAATCATATTTTCCTGCTTCCACAAATTAAATTTTCTTTGCTATGATCAGACTATTACCTGAAAGAAAAGAAAAGCCCAGGCATTCGGGCGTTACCATGGTAATGGACAAAGGGCTGGGGCTGCGCCAGGCCCAGGATCTGGTTGAAACATCCGGCCACCTCATTGATTTCATCAAGCTCGGGTTTGGCACCTCTCTGGTAACCAGACAAGCCAAGGACAAGGCATGGCTTTACCGTGAGCATGACATCAAGGTTTTTGTGGGGGGTACATTGTTTGAGGCCTTTATGGTGCGCGACCAGCTTGATGAATACATTGCCTACATTGAAGAGCTGGGTTGCGATGCTGTAGAGATATCTGACGGGTGTATCAGGATGGATCATGAGGAAAAATGCAACATCATCCGTCAGCTTACAGAGGATTACACTGTTGTTTCAGAAGTAGGTGCCAAAGATGACGACGTGGTGCTGGCTGCAGGCGACTGGGTGGAAGCAATGAACAAGGAACTGGAAGCAGGCAGTAGTTTCGTGATCGGAGAGGCACGTGAAACGGGAACCGTTGGCTTGTATGATAAAGACGGGTGTGCCGATGAAGCTTTGATCCAGGAGATTCTGGCACGGGTGCCTGGCGAAAAAGTAATCTGGGAAGCCCCGAAAAAGCACCAGCAGACCTGCTTTATCCGTTTGCTCGGTGCAGATGTGAACCTGGGCAATATTGCACCAGCTGAAATAGCTTCACTGGAGACCCTCCGTCTCGGACTGAGGGCAGATACATTTTTCGATTTTCTTCCCGATCACCTCAAAGAACGCAAGCTCTGAATCCCATGGGTCGAACTACCGGAGCTTACCTTTTGCTGATTCTCAGAGGCATGGCCATGGGGGCCGTGGATGTGGTACCGGGCATGTCAGGCGGAACCATCGCACTGATTACCGGCATATACAAAGAACTGATATTCAGCATCAAATCCATCAACCCCGGCTTGCTTCACACCCTCCGAAAAAAAGGCGTTGCAGCTGCCTGGCAACAAATGAACGGCAACTTCCTTTTAGCCGTAGTTACCGGAATTCTGATCAGTATTTTTTCATTGGCCAAAGTAGTTTCGTGGCTGCTGGCCAATCACCCCATGATGGTCTGGTCCTTTTTTTTCGGGCTGATTACCGGAAGTGCGGTCTATGTCATTCTTCGCATGGAGCGTTATAACCTGCGCGGTCTGCTCTTTTTCCTTTCAGGAAGCTTCATTGCCTACTACCTGACCATTGCCACACCTGCCACCACCCCGGAGCAACTCTGGTTTATTTTTATTGCGGGCAGCATAGCCTTCTGTGCACTGATACTCCCGGGTCTGTCGGGTGCATTTATCCTAATTTTCCTGGGAAAATATGAGTATATGCTCAACGCATTGATTGATCTAAACCTGAAAGTGATCGCCGTATTCACCATTGGCGGAATCGCAGGGGTGCTGGTTTTTTCCAATGTGATCGGATGGTTGTTCAAAAAGCATCCCAAC
>PWIY01000214.1 GCA_003560215.1 Bacteroidales bacterium
CAAACTGGATCTTAAAGACAGTGACCAGAGTTATATTCTGCAAAACATCAACACCAACGTCTTTAAAGACCCGCATGGAATTGCCGACACCCACACCCGTCTGCAGAAAACCATTTTCCAGGGCGATCATCCCATAGAAATTGCCAAACTGATCCCCACCAAAGACGGGAAGAAAATTTATGAGGATGAGCAGGGCGGTGCGTGGCGCATGACCACGTTTATTGACGATTCCTACACTTTGGAGGTCGTGGAAGAAAACTGGCAGGCCTACGAAGCAGGCAATGCCTACGGATGGTTTGCCAGAGCCTGCGATGTACTTGACGCCAACACATTCAGGGAAGCCATCAAGGACTTCCACCGCCTGTCATTCCGCCTCCGCCAACTGGATGAAGCCATCGAAGAAGACAGTGCAGGCAGGCTGGCAGGTGTCAAAGATGTTGTAGACTTTTTCATACAACGGCGTGCCACCGTCAGCCAGATTGAAGAAATGGTTGATGAAGGGAAGATCCCGTTGCGGGTGGTACACAACGACACAAAAATCAACAACCTGCTCTTCAAAGGGAACAAAGCTGCAGCCGTGATCGACCTTGATACCGTAGGCCCCGGCATCCTGTATTATGATTATGGGGATGCATTGAGAACATCTGCCAGCACGGCCGAAGAGGATGAAAAAGACCTGAGCAAAATGGGCTTTAACTTCTCCTCCTTCACAGAGTTTACCAAAGGGTATATGTGCCAGGTGAAAGACATTATCAGCGAACATGAGAAACAGTATTTCTACCTGGCACCCCTGCTGATGACCTATATCATGGGCATCCGCTTCCTGGCCGACTACCTCAACGGTGACGTGTATTACAAAACCGCATACGACGATCACAACCTGGTACGCACAAAAACCCAGAAAAAGCTGATCGAAAGCATGGAGGAGAAAAAACAGGAGATGCAGGAGGTGATTGAAGAAGCATTGAATGAGAGAGTTGTTGGCTGATCGGCGCTGACGCGCCGCCGGTTAGTCGGGGCTGACGCCCCTCCGGTTAGTCGTGGCTTCGCCACTCCGGTTTGTCGGGGGCTATCGCCCCCTCCGGTTAGTCGGCGCTTCGCGCCTCCGGTTGTTGGTTCTCATGGGATGAGTGATGGGAAAGCTGCCAATAGCCGGGTGAACGGGCGAGGCGGGTTAGTAATATTTGACCCCTTCGGGGTCACATGTCACTAACACAGGAGGACCACAGCACCCTCCTGACCCCTTCGGGGTCACATGTCACTAACACAGGGGGACTAACACACCCTCTGATCCCGAAGGGATCACATGTTACTAACACAGGGGGACCAACACACCCCCTGATCCCGAAGGGATCACATGCTACTAACACAGGAGGGCCACCATACCCTCTGACCCCGCAGGGGTCAAATGTTATTAACTATGAAAACGACACTTCTGGTACTGGCCGCAGGCATGGGAAGCCGTTACGGAGGGATGAAACAACTGGATCATCTGGGCCCCTCCGGCGAGACCATCATGGATTACTCCATTTACGATGCACTCAGGGCCGGGTTCACCAAGATCGTCTTTGTGATCCGTCGCAGCTTTGAGCAAGAGTTCAGGGAAATGTTTGTTGACAAGCTGGAAAACAAAGCGGAGATCCAGATCGCATTCCAGGAAATGGACAACATCCCTCCCGGAATTGAATACAACAGAGAAAGAACCAAGCCCTGGGGCACCACGCATGCCATCTGGGTAGCCAGAGACCTGATCAGCGAGCCCTTTGCCGTAATCAATGCCGATGATTTCTATGGCCGTGAGTCATTTTCTGTCATGGCGGATTTTCTGAAGCAACGAAGCAATCAAGACAAGGGGCGTTATGCCATGGTGGGCTATAAGTTGAAAAACACCCTGAGTGAACACGGAAGCGTATCCCGGGGCATTTGCACAGTCAGTGAAAACAGCCCGGACAAAGGGGAGGAAAGCTCAAGGATCTCTGATCCGGACCGTGCAAAAAAACCGGCAGCAGTACCGGCAGCAGTACCGGCAGTAGTCCTGGAAAAGGTGGAAGAACACACCAATATTTCCAGGGATGCGGGTGGAAAAGTAATCAACAACCAGGAAGGGAAAATAAAGTTCCTGAACCCGGAGGCCACGGTGTCGATGAATTTCTGGGGATTTACCCCGGATATATTGACCCATCTTGAAAACAGGCTCATCGCTTTCCTGAAAGCCCATGCACAGGAACTGAAAACAGAGGCATACATCCCTTTTCTGGTGGATGAACTGATCCAGAAAAAAGAGGCGGACGTGGAAGTGCTTCACTGCAATGCACAGTGGTTTGGGGTCACCTATTACAAAGACAAGTTCATGGCAATGGAATGCATCAATGAGCGGGTCAGTGAGGGAATATACCCCCGGAACCTTTGGAGTCCGGACTAGAGGTATAGACTTTTTAATTTTTAGCGTATTTTAGGACAATGTTTATAAACAATAAAACAAACAACCCAATGAAAAAATCAATCTTAAGCCTTCGTATTCTGATGGTGGCCCTGGTTGCTTTCAGTATGACGGCCTGCAACTCACCCGGACAGCCGGGAGTCGATCAGCCCTTTGAGGCTGTGGAAGTATTCCCCACCCCACCCCGTCCTGATGGACAGGATCATGTGCTGGAACTTAGGGCAGATCCCATTGATACAGTAAGTGTGGCCATTATCGGACTTGGGATGCGTGGTCAGGGAGCCGTCCGCCGTCTGAGCTTTATCGAAGAGGCAGAGATCGTGGCCCTGGCTGATGTGGTTCCGGAAAGTGTGGAGCGGGCACAGCAAACCCTGAGAGACATGGGCAGACCTGAAGCAGACGCATATACGGGCGCAGATGACTGGAAAACCATCGCTGAGCGCGATGACGTGGACCTGATCTACATTTGCACCCACTGGGATCTGCATGCCCCCATTGCCGTTTATTCAATGGAACAGGGAAAACATGTCGCCACCGAAATCCCTGCGGCTCTGACCATAGAGGAAGCCTGGGAGCTGGTCAACACCGCCGAGAAGACCCGCCGGCATATGATGATGCTCGAAAACGTTAATTATGATTTCTTCGAACTGGCCACCCTGAACATGGCCCAGCAAGGCTTCTTCGGTGAGATCGTCCATGTGGAAGGTGCTTACATTCATGACCTGCGGTCGCTGCTGTTTGCAGAGGAAGATGGCTACTGGGATATGTGGCGGCTCCGTCATAACAAAGAATTTGACGGCAACCTCTACCCCATGCACGGACTGGGCGCACTGGCCCATATTCTGAATATTCACCGCGGTGACAGGATGGAATACATGGTTTCACTTTCCAGTGACCAGTTTGGATTGACACAATACGCGAAAGAGCAGTTCGGGGAAGATTCCGAATATGCCCAGGCTGAATATGCCAAAGGCGACATCAACACATCCATCATCAAAACCGCCAGGGGAAAAACCATCAAGTTGCAGCACGACGTGGTCAGCCCGCGGCCTTACGACCGCATTCACCTGATCAGCGGTACCGATGCATTTGCCAGGAAATACCCCAGCCCGGGAATAACCATTGACGGACAGGGTCATGGCTTCATCCCGGATGACGAAATGCAGGAACTGCTGGAAAAATACGAGCACCCAATTGTAACCGAAGTGGGTGAAGTGGCGCGCGAAGTAGGCGGACACGGTGGCATGGACTTCATCATGGACTACCGCCTGATCTATTGCCTGCACCACGGGCTTCCGCTTGACCAGGATGTGTACGATGCAGCAGAATGGTCCGCTGTCATTGAATTATCCAGGGTTTCTACCGAAAATCAAGGCATGCCTGTGAAGTTCCCTGACTTTACCAGGGGTGCATGGAATGAACTCGAAACCGTAACTTATTACCGTTCGGATGACAATTAATCATGTTGTTTGTTGATTGGTGATTGCAACAACTTTGGGCAGCTTTTTGCCCAAAGTTGTTTTTTCCGGAGTCCGTTCCGGATCACATCACCGGTTAAATTCCTTGCAGGTTAAAACCAGCATAAGCCGCACGGCAGCATCACGGTGGTGCACTTCAAGCCCACACTGACAACGGGTAACCCAGCATACCGGTAAGCAACCATTAAAAGCACAAAACTTTAAAAAACCATACCAGATTCTATTGCAATATGACCCAGCATCTCCCGGCAAAACTTTTCCCGGAACCACCACGCAAACCAGGCCAGAAACACGCCATTGAACTGAGGTGCGAACCTATTGACAATGTGCGTATCGCTTTTGTAGGATTGGGGATGCGCATGAACAGCACCATCAAACGTTTTTTACACATTGAAGGAGCCGAAATCAAGGTTTTTTGTGATATCGATGAGGAAAAAGTAAGGCGGGCACAGCATATCATGCAAAGTTTCGGGATGAAACCGGTGGACACCTATACCGGAGAGGAAGACTGGAAGCAGATATGTGAAAGGGACGACATTGACCTGATTTATATCTCCACCCATTACGACCTCCATGTTCCGATTGCCGTGTATGCCATGGAGTGCGACAAACACGCTGCCATCGAGGTTCCTGCCGCCACCACCATTGAAGACTGCTGGAAACTCATAGATACAGCCGAACGAACCAGAAAGCACTGCATGCAGCTTGAAAACTGCAACTACGGTGATTTTGAGATGACCACACTGAATATGGTGCAGCATGGGCTGCTGGGCGAGATCAACCATGCAGAGGGTGCCTATATCCATGACCTCAAGAACCTGATCCTTGACACCGAAAATGGTTACTGGAACATGTGGCGCCTGAAGTACCACGAGAGGAAAAACGGCAATCTCTATCCCACACACGGCCTCGGGCCGTTGTGCCACTCCATGAATATACACCGCGGCGACCGCTTTGATTATATGGTGTCCATGTCGACCGCTCCCTTTGCCCTGAAACAGTACGCCACAGAAAAATACGGCCCGGAATCGGAGTACGCCCGCAAGGAATATAAAAACGGCGACATGAATACATCCCTGATACGCACCGAAAAAGGGAAAAGCATTGTTCTG
>PWIY01000235.1 GCA_003560215.1 Bacteroidales bacterium
AGTACTTCATTGGTGCCCGCTTCCAGTATCACCGGTATTTTCAGGTGGCTTTCGTTGTAAAAGTCGCCCCCATATTCCTGGTCGTTGATGCGGAATCCGCCAACTCCCCCGGCCAGTACCATGGCGCGGGTACGCTCTGCCACCTCCACGGTGGTCCATGCGTAATTGCTGCCCCTGGTGAAGGTGCGGCCCTTGTAGTTTCGCCAGTCTTCCCAGGAAGGTTCTGATTCCTGATGCTCAATGCGGATGGATCCGGGCTCTTCCATGTTGGTTTCTGTCCAGCTCACTTTGCCGCGCATCCCCAGGAAGGAGTGATGCTCCATGCCCGCTTCGGGCGCAATGCCCATAAATCCGCCGTGCTCATGCAAGGGGTCGGTGGACGATTCGCGGGCACCGGCGGGAAACAGCCCCACCGTGAGCCATGTGCCGGGCCGGATGGTATCCTGTATGGATGGTGGGATGGGGTTTTCGGACGGCGCCTGCACCGGGTTTTCGCTTAGTGCCTGAACGGGTACTCCAGTGGCTGAGGTCATATGTGCTTCAGCAGCGGGTAGCATAGTCGCTGGTGCTTTAAACGGCTGGGATGCTTCTGCGTTTGCATCCTGCAGTGGGAAAAACAGGACAACAACGCTGAAGATGATTGCATAGCAGCGCAGGGTGGTTTGGTTTTGTGACATGGGGGAGGTGATTTATGGATGAATACTGTTTTGAAAAACCGTAATTCATCCATAAATATAGGGTTTTGTCAGATAAATAAAGAAACTTTTTCCGACATTTGCACCCGCAGGGCTGAAAGCAGGGCTTCCGGGTTGCAGTGTAACCGGCACCCGGACAGCAGTTTGCCGTCAAGTGGTCACCTTTCCGGAAAACAGCGCCGGAAATTATGGGACAAGCTTATTGAGCATGATGCACAACAAAACAATTTATTGTTACACCAACCAAATATTACTCTGATGAAAAAGCGCGGTTATTTTTTTGCTTTAACACTTTTGACATTACTGATGGGGTCCTGTGCTTCGGACAGGGGCCGGGATTCCGGGGAGGCCACGGATGACGCAACCGCCCGGGCGGCGATTACAACCGGAACCCCGGTAAGCGATGTGGATGGCAATACCTACCAAACAGTGATTATCGGCAAACAGGAATGGATGGCCGAAAACCTGAAAACGACCACTTACCGTAACGGTGAACCCATAGAATATCCCGGCGAAGACAAGGTTGCCTGGCGCGATAATACCTCAGGAGCCTACGCCTGGTATGACAACGATCAGGCCAACAAGGAAACATACGGTGGGCTGTACAACTGGTATGCGGTCACGAGCCCGAACGGCCTTTGTCCTGAGGGCTGGCGTATGCCCGACGAGGAAGACTGGTTATATCTGACGGATTTTGTGGGTGATGAAATGGGGAACAAGCTCAAATCACGGCGGCAGGTCGGTTCTCCGTTTGGCGGCGAATATGATACCAAGGAGCATCCGCGGTGGGAGACCTTTTCAGCGAATTACGGACTGGATGAGGTTGGGTTTGGTGCCCTCCCGGGGGGCAACCGGCATGCCAGCGGTAGCTTTGTGACCAAAGGTGCGAATGCCCTGTTTTGGTCTGCCTCTGAGATCTCAGAAGAAGCCGGGTTTGGATGGTTTATTTATCATGGCTACTATGGGGTTGATCGCGGATATGGCGACAAGGGGGCAGGCTTCAGTGTCCGGTGCATCCGGGATTAGGATTTATGTTATGTGGTTTTGTCAGATAATTGTGTTATCTTTAGGGGTGAGGAGTTTTAACCAAAAAATCAATATACCATGAAATTTTTCAAAGCATTGTTCGGATTGACGGCTGCTGCCGGCTTAGGCGCATTGGCGGGTGTTTTATTTGCTCCGAAGAAAGGGTCGGAAACACGGAAAGACCTGGCAAAAAAACAGAAGGAGTATGAGAAGAAACTGAAAAAGGAGTACAACAAGTCCATTGATCAGGTATCGGAGGAGATTAAGAAAGCCGACAAGAAAGTGTCGGAGGCCGCCGATAACATCAGGAATGAAATGAAAGACAAGAAGGTCTGATCTTAGCTTTTTTTACCATTGAAGTGATCAGCGGGGATTTTGCAGCAGCGCAACCACATGGAGGCCATCAAATACCTGGTCCGGCTGCGCGACCGTTATCCTGAAAACCCGGTGTATCCGCATCGCCTGGCAAGGGTTTTTTCAATTGTTTGTGGAACAATCAGACCGCGACGAAGAAGAAACCCTTCGCCAGTTTGCCCGAAACCGCATCCGGGAAATTACCGAAGCACAACATTTTAAAGGTAACTGACAGAGCGCAGCCCAATTCCTCCACAGGGCAAATCCATGTGGACACCCATGCGGTGTCATTTTACGCAAGGTTTGCCGAGTTGCAGGTGCTGCAACAAAACGCGGAGCTGGTAATCTCCTGTGATACCTGTGTTGTAATGAGGGCTGCATTACAGTGACCGGCGGCGTAGCTGGCGGAGACGATGATTTCAGCCGCCCGGGCTCGCTGTCTGACATTACCGGTGTGTACGTTGGTGGGTATAACCCCCTGGTGCGGGCACGCTGGATTTCACTGGGAGCCGTCCTGAACGGAGCAACAAGTGATTGAGTTGGATTACAACAGGTTTGGTATTGGTTTAGGGGTGTCCGTTGCCTTCAGCCCGAGGTAGTCAGTTTAAGTTTAACCGATTTTACAATCGGAAACCCAGACCGAACTCAATCCAGTCGGCCCTGAAACCTGCCCTGGTTTTCAGCCCCACCTGGGCAAACATTCCGTTTTGCAGGTTATACTGAAGGGCTGGCCTGTAAAAATAATGTTCTTTCAGGTCATGCCCCCTTTTGTGCAGATAGGTTCCGGCCTGTATCCTTACACACAGGTTCCAGAAGTGGTAATCGTAGCCCAGGTGGGCTCCGTAAAAGTGGTGCTTTTTGTCCGGGAAGTTTTCTTCAAGGCTGCTGTCATAAAACAGGTCAAGACCCCCGGCGAGGCCATGTTTGGTGCTGAACCGATAGGCGTACTCCAGTACCAAACTCCCTGTCAGATGATGTTTGTCGGTACCCTTATTTACCGGGTGCTGTACAAAGCCACCTGCTCCGTAAACCTGTAACCTGCCTTCATTGATCTTTTCCCCCTTGGTGTATTCCTCAAACCTGGGCCTTGCGTCGAGCAGGATTTCAGGGTGGGGTGAATTGTCTACATGCCGCTGGGATGCGTTAAAATGGTATCGCAGGCCCAGGTTGAAGCCGTACATATTCAGGCCACTGTTTGGCTGAAACGTTCTTCCGTTGCTGAAGTGGGTAAGGTCGATCCCGTAGAGCAGATCCAGTTCGCGGTTGAACTTGTAGCGCCCTCCGATATTCAGGTTAAAATACACATTGGTCCGTGACCCGATCAAATCATTGTACACGTTATCGTCGGGGTTGTAGGGCTGCAGATCATAGCTGAGGCCAAGGGCAGTTTCTAAGATGAACACATTTGTTCTGTGTTTTTGAAGCGGGAAGGAGATAAACCCGTACACACCCCCGGGCAATCCCAACTGGTCCGGATTGCCGATAAAACCGCTGTACCAGCCAACCCCATAGGCCGGGTAACGGTATTTGCTTTGCCAGCCTTCCGGGTTGTGGCTTTGCCAGCCATAGCGTAGTTCCACTGCTCCGTAGCCGCGGCTGAGTGCTTCTTCCAGTGGCCCTCCGGTGTACAGGTGGGCTCCTGAATGTCCTTTCACCTCTATGAACCGGAACCGGTCTTCAGGCATAAGGGTGGGGTGGCCCGCCGGGCTCGGCCATTCCCCGGTCAGGGTTTCCGTAACCCGATCCTCCGGATTCAGGCTTTCCCCGGTCAGGGTTTCCGGGTTAACGCCGGCCAGGGTCAGCCCTGCCGGTGTAAGGATTTCCGTAAACCGATCCTCAGGGTTGAGGCCCTCCGGGGTCTGGCCCGGGTGGTCATCCGCCACCACATGCCCCTGAGCCAGAAGCATGGCTGCCATCAAAAGGATGGTATGTGGAAAGGTCTTTTTCACGGGTGTGTGTGATTATTCGTGTTTTTTAAGGGGCAGCAAATATGGCCTGAATTATTATATGTTAGCTGATTTAGATATCAAAAATTATACCGAATTTTGGGCTTATTTTTTCAATGTGCTCCAACCTATGCTCCACATTCCTTTTGACATTGCCATTGACCCGATGGAGCGGCTGCTCCTGGTCAATTTTGAGAAAGATCCTGATTCTTTGTACGTGGGCTTTGAACCCCAGGTGTTTGATGACCAGGTAAACGGAAAAGGCCACCTTGTGATCGGATGGCGCAAAGACGGCAGGGTGGATGTGTACCATGAGCCCGGCTTGCGCCCTGATGCGAAAAAATATGACATTGCCGGAAAGGGGCTGGCCCATATGGTTGAACGGGAAATGGCCCATGCCTCTTTTGAGGTGAATGACCGTGGTGTACAGGTCCATTATGAATTTCAGGATCTTCAGGAAAGGGTCGTGCTGATCCGGATCAATGAAAACCACACCCGGAAACGAAAGCCTTTTGGCTTGCTGGCTCCCATGGGCGATGCGGCTGAGAATCCTTCTGCGATGCCGCTGGTTTTGCTGCAGGATTTTTACTTTGTGCGCAAAAAGCACAGTGAGGTTGCCGTGTCGGTTGCCGGTCGCAAGCACCAGGCCGACATGTTGCCCCTGCCCATTGACGGCACCAAAATGACCTTTGTCCGGTACAGCACCGCTCCGCTGATCGCGACATTCAATCCGGCTTTTTCCGGGAACCTTCCCGCCGTCGCCCTACAGGAAGGCCACAATCTTGTAAGGCACGGTCATCGCGAAATTCACCTGGAATGGCTGAAAGGCAAACCGGCCATCAGCCGCATGGTCTTCCAAAACACCCGCCACCCTGTGGAACTATGTTTTGACCAGCCGTTCCCCGCCCTGGAGTCACTCGGTCAAACCACAGTTATCCGCGGCAGCTTCAGCATCGAAGCACACCCTTCAATCGGGCGCATTGCCGGAGACTATGCGGTTG
>PWIY01000315.1 GCA_003560215.1 Bacteroidales bacterium
ATGATCAATGCCAGCATGGCACCCGGGGCCGAGCGCAAAGCTTTCGGGTTCTCCCACTGGAATGATTTTGATGCTGAGCTGTTTGGCAAAGAAAAGGCAGCAGCCATTGATCAGCAAAAACCCGTCAGTGCCCGGATCATTGCCAGCGACAACAAAGGTTTTATGCTGGATATTGTCAGGCAAAATGCCATGAATGCCGGGCTCATGGGCAGCATCACCATTCAGCGAAACGACTTTTTTTCCTATCACCCTCCTTCCGAGCCCGGATGGATCCTCCTGAACCCTCCTTACGGGCAACGTATGAAATATCAGGATATCAGGAAGATGCACACCGATATCGGAGACACCCTGAAAAACCGGTTCTCCGGTTACAGCGCCGGCATCATCAGCCCGGAAGCAGAAGCCATGAAACACCTGGGTCTGAAACCCAAAAGAAAGATCCCGGTATTCAATGGCCCCCTCCCGTGCACGTTCAATATTTACGAACTGTTTGACGGCCGGCGAAAGGATTTCGTGGCCAAAAGAAAACGATTGTAACACCCCCTTTGCCCGCTCATCAGCCCAACTAAGGCTAAAAACATGCGGAGCACGCATGACAGAAAACATGTGTAACGACTAAAAAGGAAGAAACCATGGTCAATAAAATGAAAAAAAGAGTACTTGTGGCCACAGGCGGCGGCGATTGCCCCGGCCTGAACGCCGTGATACGCGCGATTGTGCTGCGCGCCCAGCAGGAAAGAAACTGGGAAGTTGTGGGAAGCATCAACGCTTTTGACGGCATACTGAATGAACCCAACGAAATAGTTATCCTGGACGAAGAAAAGGTGGCCGGGATCCATATCCGCGGTGGTACCATCATCGGCACCACCAACAAGGGAGGTCCGTTTGCATGGCCCATAAAAAATTCGGACGGAACCTGGGACACGGCCGACCGTTCCGATGAAATGCTCAGGCGTTTACAGTACCTCGGTGTGGATGCAGTGATCAACATCGGCGGGGACGGATCCCAGCAAATCTCCCAGCAACTTTATGAAAAGGGGTGTAACATCATTGGCGTTCCGAAAACCATTGACAACGACCTGTCGGCCACAGACTTCACGTTTGGTTTCCAGACAGCCGTCCAGGAAGCCACCACGGCGGTGGATAAACTGATAACAACCGCTGCAAGCCATAACCGGGTATTCGTGCTTGAGGTTATGGGGCGCTATGCCGGCTGGATCGGTCTTCATAGCGCAGTGGCCGGTGGTGCCGACGTGTGCCTGATCCCGGAGATCCCATACGACCTGAACAAGGTGATCGATAAGATCTACTCACGTTTTGACCGTGACCGCGGATACGCCATTATCGTAATTGCCGAAGGGGCAAAACCGATCGACGGCGACACAGAGCAGCAGGAAAGCGATGAGGTGGGGTACAAGCACAAACGCCTTGGAGGAGTGGCCTCCAAACTCATTGCTGAGCTCAAGGATGCGGGTCTTGAAATGGACATGCGTGAAACCGTACTGGGTCACCTGCAGCGCGGAGGAACCCCCATTGCCTATGACCGCAACCTGGCCACACAGTTCGGCGTAGAGGCCTTTGAAATGGTATTGCGCGGAGATTTTGGCAAGATGGTCACCTACAGGCATCCAAACATTGCCCCTGTGCCTTTTGTGGAAGCCATCAGCCAGTACAACTTTGTCAACCCCAAGTCAGACCTGGTCAAGTCTGCAAGAGGAGTGGGCATCTGCATGGGTGACAGTTAAACACCGGCCGGAATCATTCCCCGGTGTATGGGACCACGAACCATGCAAGGGTGAACGGAATCATTCGTGAATTACATAGGTGCATATGGAGGAACGCCGGACCTTGTTTGCGGAAATTCTGCTGCCACTCCCCCTGGAGGGCTGTTTTACCTACCGTGTGCCACTCAAACTCAATGACAGCATACGCCCGGGACAAAGGGCGGTTGTTCCTTTTGGCCGGCATAAAGTGTATGCCGGTCTGGTGAAAAATGTGCATTCTACCCCACCGGCAAACATCCAGGCCAGATATATCCATGACCTGCTGGACGAAGACCCTGTGGTCACCCAAAAGCAGTTCAGTTTCTGGGAATGGATCGCCGGCTATTATCTGTGTACAGAAGGAGAAGTGATGAATGCCGCCCTGCCACCGGCCATGAAGCTGGCAGGGGAAACCCGCATCGTCCTGAATCCGGATGCACAGGAACCCAGCGAACCCCTGAACGAAAAAGAAGCAGCCCTTCTTGAAACCCTCCGGTCGGGCAGTCACCTCACCCTGAAGGAGGCAGCAGCTTCCACGTCCGTTCCAAAAGTCCTGCCCCTGATCAAAACCATGATGGAAAAGGGGCTGGTGCTGGTCAGGGAAGAACTGGAAAACCCCTGGCGGCCCCGCCGGGAAAACTACATTCGCCTGACTCCCGAATGCAGGGAAGAGGACAATCTCAGGGAGGTTTTTTCACAACTCGAGCAAAAGGCTCCCCGTCAACTGGAAGTGCTGATGCTCTACATACGGATTGCAGAGCCTTTCACCGGCAATACCAAAGAAGTCAGGCAGCAGGAGCTGACCGGCCAGGTAAAGGGGGGATACGCAGCTTTGCAAAGCCTCATCAACAAAGAAGTTCTGGAGAAATATTCACAAAGACTCAGTTACTTTGACCACGTCCGGGCCGAAAAAAAGGAAATCGTCCTGAATCCCCACCAGGAAAAAGCCCTGGATGAAATCAAAGCAAGCCATCAAAACCATGATGTGACCCTGTTGCACGGGGTCACTTCCAGCGGAAAAACCGAACTGTACATCCGGCTGATCCGGGAAACGATCAACCAGGGCAAGCAGGTGCTGTACCTTTTGCCAGAAATCGCACTGACCGCCCAGATCATCACACGCCTTCAGCAGCATTTCGGAAACAGGGCCGGGATTTACCATTCCCGATTCAACCCCATGGAACGCACCGAAGTTTGGAACAACCTGTTGCAGGGAGGCATCACATACGGGGAACAAACGATTCGCTATGATCTTGTGCTGGGCCCGCGTTCCGCAATGTTCCTGCCCTTTCACAACCTGGGTCTGATCATCATCGACGAAGAGCATGAATCCAGTTTTAAACAACACGACCCGGCACCACGTTATCACGCCAGAGACGCGGCCATTTATCTTGCTTCGGTATTCGGGGCAAAAGTACTGCTGGGATCCGCCACCCCCTCCCTGGAGGTGTTTTCCAATGCGCGCCACGGAAAATTCGGCTATGCAGCCATTGAAGAGCGGCACGGAGGTGTCATGATGCCGGAGATCATGGTGGCGGATATCCGGAAGGACACCCGCAGCAAGGCCATGAAGTCCCATTTTTCTCCCCTGCTGTTCAACAGCATCAGCAAGGCCCTGGAAGAAAAAGAACAGGTGATCTTATTCCAGAACCGGCGGGGTTTTTCACTTCGCGTGGAATGCGATGTCTGCCAATGGGTTCCTGAATGCCACCAATGTGATGTGAGCCTGGTGTACCATAAAAAAATCAACAGGCTGAAATGTCACTATTGCGGATATACCTCACCTCCCCCGGGAATCTGTACCCCATGCGGTTCTACAGCCGTAAAGATGAAGGGCTTCGGAACAGAAAAGGTGGAAGAAGAATTGCCCCTGTTTTTTCCGGAGGCCCGGATCGCACGAATGGATCTGGATACCACCCGGTCAAAAAACGCATACCGGAAAATCATTGAGGAATTTGAGGACCATCGCATTGATATCCTGGTGGGCACCCAAATGGTCAGCAAAGGCCTTGATTTCAACAATGTGGGGGTTGTTGGCATCCTGAATGCCGACAACATGCTGAACTTTCCGGATTTCAGGGCACATGAAAGGGCTTTCCAGCTTATGGCCCAGGTCAGCGGCCGTTCAGGACGCAGCAAAAAAAGGGGCAGGGTAATCATACAGACCTTCAACCCTTATCACCCCGTGATCAGACAGGTAATCGACAATGATTATGAAGGGATGTACCGGCAGCAGATCGCCGAACGGCGCGAATTTCACTATCCGCCCTTCAGCCGGCTGGTCAGACTTTCGGTGCTGCATGCCAGTGAAGACCTGCTCAACCAGGCAGCCGATGAACTTGGCAGGCGGTTAAAAAGCCACTTTCCCGGGAAAACACTTGGCCCGGAATACCCGGTCATTGCCCGGATCCGAAACCACTACATCAAAAACATCCTGGTGAAACTGGACCGCAGCCCCGCACTGAAAGGGGAAAAACAACAGATCAGAAAACTGGTCAGGGATTTTCAGTCGGAACAGCAATGGAAACCGATCCGGATCATCTTCAATGTGGATCCGGTATAAATGTGGTCAGTCATCCACAACAATGAACACATCCTCTCCTTCTTTCTTCATCAGAAAAACTTCACGGGCATAACGCTCCAGGGCATCGGGATCGTTCTTCAGCTCTTCAATGGCTGTACTGTCGCGTCGGATTTCTTCCAGGTAAAATTCCCGCTCCTGCCGTAGTTCTTTTAGCTGGCGCTGCATACGCCATTGCTGAACCAGGTTGTGACTGTCAAAAAACAACAGCCACACCAGCACAGCCACCAGGGCGATCAGGTATTTGTTGCGTAACAAGGAAGGTATCCGCACCCGCATACAGAAACAGCTTTACACAAATATAAGGAATTATGAATAGAGGCCCTTTACTTTTGGTTTCCCGGCCACAAAATCTTTCAGGTAATACGGCTCAAAATAGGCCACATCCACAAAGTCCTTCCGTCTATACTGTTCTTCGGCCAATTGAAGCATGCCCCTAACGGAAGGAAGGATGTCAGGAAAAAACAAGGCATTGGGGCTGTCAATCAACTGTCTGCACTTTTCAGCCCCGTCTCCGAAAAAGACAATGCGTTGCTTCTCCAGCAACTCCCCGAAGGTGTCGGCGGTGATCACTTCAGCTGCGGTCGGTCTGACTTCTTTGAGCCCGGGAGTAAAAAGTGCGTAATATACCTCCATGCGCCGGGCATCAATCATCGGGCAATAAAGAACATCCGGACC
>PWIY01000117.1 GCA_003560215.1 Bacteroidales bacterium
AAAAATGTTAACAACCGCCGAAAGACTTTCAGAAAAAAAGTACTGTTATTCCAGATTTTAACCTTGCGATGAAAATGCGGTATTCCGCCAGGTTATTCCGGTTACAACCATAATCCGCAGACAACCTTCCCCGGGAAACCCGTAATATTTGTTATATTGCAGTATGACAAATACCAAAAATCATTACCGGAGGGGAGGAACTCCCATTCTGACACGGACGGGATCCCCATCCCCTTGCGCATCCGGCTGGAATATACCTTTTCAGAAAAAAACCAGCTCATGTTGCTTTATGCCCCCCTTACCGTGAACTACCAGTCAGATATCCCCTTCGATATCAGGTTTATGGATACAGATTTCGAAGCAGGCCAGCGAGTAGACGGCCTTTACAGGTTCAACAGTTACAGGCTGACCTACCGCAGGCTGTTTTCCGATTCCGGTGACAAACTGCAGTACGGGGCAGGATTCACAGCCAAGATCAGGGATGCCAGGGTACGGTTGAGCAGCGATCAGCTGACCGATACCAAAGATGACTTTGGGTTTGTGCCCCTGCTTCACCTGTTCGTTTCATACAGACAGGGCCCGTGGCTTGGGACGTTCGAAGCCGACGGACTCGCCGGAGGACCGGGAAGGGCGTTTGACGTTTACACAGGCATCGGCAGAAAAATCAGCGAAAACATGACCATTCAGGCCGGATACCGCCTGCTGGAAGGAGGCGCTGATGTGGAGGAAGTGTACAATTTTACACTTATTCACTTTGCGGCGGTTGGAATTTACCTGGAGTTTTAGCCGTCAGCGCCCTGAATACCTCTAACCATGAAAGCTCCTTTCCTGTCATGAGGATAGAAAAGCGGAAAATCATGGAAGCAAGCATCCGCAGAAAATAAAAAGCAAGTGCCAGAACAGCGAAAGACCCGGCAACCTGCCACCATTCAACGCTGGAAACCGCAATCCTCACCGGCATGGCGGAAGCAGATGTCAGCGGGAACCACGACAAAAACACGGCAGGGGTTCCATCCGGGTTATTTAACACCAGCAACGATAAAACAACAAACAGAATTGGCACCATCATAAATGAGGTCTTGCCTGAATTGTTGGGATCGTTTATGAGCGAAGCAACTGCTGCCAAAAAAGCATTCCAGAAAAGTATCCCCAGAATCGTAAAAAGCAGAAACAGCATAACCGTTGGCCCCAGCGACGGGAAATAAAGCGAGTCAAAAACAGAAAAAACCGAATACCCGGTAAATTGCGATACAAGCATGCCAGCCAGAAGACCTATGATTGAATATGTGATAACTGAAGCAATTCCTGTGAGTGTAATGCCCAGTATTTTACCATCCATCCATCGTTGCGGCCTGATGGCAGATACAATTTGCTCGGTAATTTTGATTTGTTTCTCTCCCGTAATGGCAGTAAACTGATAGGCAAAGCTGACAAAAACCGCCAGCACCATCAAAATGGCAAAAGAAATGGCCACAATATTCCGGTTCCTCCTGAAGCTATCCTGAAAGTAAGTTTCTTCAAGGCTTGCTCCCTGAAAGATCTTTTCCAGGGTTTCTCCGCTTACTCCTTCCCTTTCCATATTCCGGAGCTGATCATATTCATCCAGGATGCCCTTCAGTGTCCCAAGCTGCCTGGGTTCTTCCCATGCATGCAGCAGAAAGGTATCTCCCTGCATTTGCAGGTATTTTCCTTCTTCGGTTTCTGAAATCCGCCCGATGTGCTTACCGGTTTCATCAGCAGGAAGCAGCGTTACCTCAAATGACTCCTGAAGCATGGAAATTAAATACTCATCGGTGTTATCAGCAACCACCAGCTCGGACTTGGTTTCCTCACCTGAAGCTGCATAGCGTCCCCCCAAAAAGCCGATACTGAAAATAAAGAGCATGACCACAATACCGATCAATTCATTTTTCGGTTTAAAAAAACGCCGAAACTCCCAAAGCGTAACTGTTATAATTTGACTGAATGGACTCATAGCTGATGGTTGTTAACTAAAGTAATAAAAATGTCATGCAAATTCCTTGAATGGCTTCTGATATGGGTTACCCCATCTGCTCCGGCCAGCTGGCTGAAAAACGGAGCCAGCCGTGTACCGCTCTGCAAAACAATCCGGGCAGTACCGGGATCTGTCCCTACTGCTGACTCAACCCCGTCAAAAGATTGGATCTCAGCGACCGGAACAGCATTTTCAAAAGTCACGTCCACCATGTGCTTATTTCCATAAGCTTTATAGATTTCAGACATGCTTCCATTGAACAGGCTTTCTCCCCGGTTTATCAGGCAGACTTTGTTGGCCAGTTTTTCAACCAGGGTCATCTGATGCGAACTAAGCAAAATGGTCATTCCCTGCTTATTGAGCTCCCTGATATAGTTGATAAATTTTTCCTGGTTTACAGGATCGAGGCCCGAAAATGGTTCATCAAGTATGGCAAAAGCCGGCTTGTGCAAGATGGATGAAATAAACTGAATTTTTTGTTGATTCCCTTTGGAAAGTGCCATTAGTTTCTCATTCGCCCTGTCAGCCAGATCAAGCCTTTCAAGCCATTCCATGGCAGCAGTTCTGGCTTCATTCTTTTGCATACCCCTGATAGATGCAAGATAAACCAGCGATCGAATTACAGGCAGATCAGTATACAGGCCCCTTTCCTCAGGCAGGTATCCAATCAGGGGCGGATCAGGTAAGGAAACCTGCTGTCCGTTGAAATACCATGCAATACTTCCACTATCGGCCCGGATCATGTCAAGCAAAATGCGTAGAGTCGTTGTTTTACCTGCTCCGTTTGGCCCAAGAAAAGCAAAGATATCTCCCCTGTCTACGGAAAAAGACAGGTCCCTGAGGGCCTGTACGGTTTTAAAACGCTTATTCAGTAAATCAATTCGTAGTACAGTTTCTTTCTCATTCATCGCTTTCATAACGCAAGATTGTTTATTTTTGCCCGCTTCGGCTGGCGGGA
This sequence comes from Bacteroidales bacterium, assembly GCA_003560215.1. Lineage (GTDB taxonomy): Bacteria > Bacteroidota > Bacteroidia > Bacteroidales > UBA7960 > PUPG01. Next base: position 2,955 of record PWIY01000117.1, read on the forward strand.
AATAACCTGATCACAAACCCAACATGAGCATCCTGGCAGAATTTGACATCCAATTACTCCGGCCAATCCACCATTGCAGAATTGAATCACTGGACAACCTGCTTTTATGGCTGTCAGGATCAACTTATTACGTCGCGGCCGGAATCATCCTCTGCTTGGGGATCGCAGCCCTGTTGCATAACCCACAGAAGTTCAGGCATTCTTTTGCCAGAATCCTTATGATGCTTTCATCGGTAATACTGGCTGTTCTTGCGCTAAAGTACACAATTTTGCGAACAAGACCCTTTGAAGCATATTCCGATATCGAAAATTTATCCGCTGCCACCAGTCCGTCTTTCCCATCAGGCCATACTGCCGTTGCCTTTTCAATTGCATTGGGTTTCATGTTTTCAGGGATTAACAGACTTTATTATTTGCCGTTGCTGGCATGGGCCACAGCCGTGGCATATTCCAGGATGGCCCTGGGTGCTCATTTTCCTTCGGATGTGCTGACCTCGATTGCCAATGCATTGATTGCCGCATTGCTTATCTGCAGGCAAGGGCAAAATCGATCCCAAAATATGACGGTATGATTGCTATCTTTGGTATGTTCAACAAAAAAATATACCATGCGTACAGCAATCATTACCGGAGCCTACGGAGCAATAGGCAAAGCCATAGCAAGAGGCGTCGCGGCACAGGGATACCATGTAACCCTGGCAGGGCGCAATGAACAGGCCCTCGAAGACTTCCGCAAAGAACTTGCAGATAAAACCGGAAACAGCCACATCTCAACGATAGCAGTGGACTTTTCGCAACAACAGGAGATCAAAGCCGCTGCAGAAAAATGGAGCGGTCCGCTTCACCTGCTGATCAACAACGCCGCCACCACTCCGCCAACGAGGATGGAAACACCCCAGGGGATCGAAGTGCAGTTTGCCACAAATGTGCTGGGCTATTTCTGGATGATCGGGTATTTCAGCGAGTACATGAAAGGCCTGGACGATGCCCGGATTGTGAACGTGGCCAGTTATTGGGCCGGTGACCTTGACCTGAATGACCTGGAGTTCAAAAAACGTCATTACAACAATGACACGGTTTACAGGCAAAGCAAACAGGCCAACAGAATGCTGACGGTGGCTTTCGCGGACAGGCTGAAACAATACGGGATCTCCGTGCTGTCGACCCACCCCGGTGATGTTCGCTCAAAGGTGAGCACCCGGCTGGGTCATGGCGGGTGGGAATCGCCCGAAGAAGGAGCCGACACCCCCCTGTATTGCGCGCTGGATCCCGGGCTGAAAGGCGTCACCGGAAAATATTTCGCCCACAGACACCAGGAACCCTGCCCCTTTTCGATGAACAATGACGAAGTGGAGCGGTTATATGAACTTTGCGGGGAATATTGACCGGGACCACAACCCTGGCAAATGGTCCGCAACCTGCCCTGATCAAATGAGCAGGGTCATCAATGCCACACCCACAAACCAACCGCTCTTATAAACCAATTACCATGAAAACAATTTTTACCCTCCTGTTGCTTCATGTCACAGTACTTACTGTTTCTGGCCAGCAAAACCCTGGTACCGGCTTTGACAATTATCATTACCGCAATGAATTCCTGCTGGCATCACCCGGAGCCATGGGGTTCGGGCTGTATGGTTTTGCCAATCCGGCCATCCTGAATTATGTCACCCACCCGGACATCACCGTTGCCTGGTCCGGCAACGATGCCGGGTTGTCAGATTTCCGCCGGTGGGGAGTGTTTGCCGGACTGCCAAACAGTGGGTTTTCCCTGCACCAGTTAAGCTTTGACGGAAACACGGTGACCGATTACCGAATTTCCTCAGCATTTGGGAACGACAGGCTCGGTGCCGGTTTCAGCATCAACTGGTCGGGTGGCGACAGGGATTTTTTCGGACGGGAAACCAGTGTGACCCTCGGCACCCTGTTCAGGCCCTCTCCCTATTTTTCCCTGGGCCTTACAGGAACCTCCTTAACCGATTTTGATGATTACGAAGGCGTTGTTGACCTGGCCATCCGCCCCATGGGCAACGAGCACCTGGCCTTGTTCGCCGATTATGCCC
>PWIY01000148.1 GCA_003560215.1 Bacteroidales bacterium
CTGCCGTGACCGTTCCCGCACCCTTAGGCTCAGCCTTCAGGGCCAGTGTGTAGCCCATGTGTTCGAACTCCGCCACCAGGTCGCGGTCTGCCTGAGCGGTGAATGTGTACTGTGCCTGGTCGTTGGCAAGGTTTCCGTTTTCGCTCCAGCGGACAAAGGCAAAGTCCTGGGCCGGTGTGGCTGTGAGGGTCACTTCCGCCCCGTCGGCGTATGTGCCTGCGCCTGTCACCGTGCCGCCCTCCTGGGGTGAGGCCGTGGCAGTGATCTGGTGGGTGATGGCATGAAAAATGGCTGTCAGGGTGGTGTGTTCCCCCGGCATGGTAAATACAAAAGACGCCTCCTCAGACAGGATTTCCTGCTGCTGGTGGTCTTCCCACCGGATAAACCGGTTTCCTTCATGTGGTGTGGCCGTGAGGGAAATCTGCTCGCCCTGCTGGTAGCGTTCCCTGTCCGGCTCTGCCGTGACCGTTCCCGCGCCCTCAGGCTCAGCCTTCAGGGCCAGTGTGTAGCCCATGTGTTCAAACTCCGCCACCAGGTCGCGGTCTGCCTGGGCGGTGAAAGTGTATTGTTCCTGGTCGTGGGCCAGGTTTCCGTTTTCGCTCCAGCGGACAAAGGCAAATTCTTCTGCCGGGGTGGCTGTGAGGGTTACTTCCGCCCCGTCGGCGTATGTGCCTGCGCCGGTCACCGTGCCGCCCTCCTGGGGTGATGCCGTGGCAGTGATCTGGTGGGTGATGGCATCAAAAAAGGCCGTCAGGGTGGTGTGCTCCCCCGGCATGGTAAATACAAAAGACGCCTCCTCAGACAGGATCTCTTCCGCGGGGTCTTCCCACCGGATGAACCGGTTGCCTTCATGTGGTGTGGCGGTGAGGGAAATCTGCTCGCCCTGCTGGTAGCGTTCCCTGTCCGGCTCCGCCGTGACGGTTCCCGCGCCCTCAGGCTCAGCCTTCAGTGCCAGCGTGTATCCCGTGTGTTCAAACTCCGCCACCAGATCGCGGTCTGCCTGGGCGGTGAAGGTGTATTGTTCCTGGTCGTGGGCCAGGTTTCCGTTTTCGCTCCATCGGACAAAGGCAAAGTCCTGGGCCGGGGTGGCTGTGAGGGTCACTTCAGCCCCGTCGGCGTATGTGCCTGCACCGGTCACCGTGCCGCCCTCCCCGGGTGATGCCGTGGCATTGATCTGGTGGGTGATGGCATCAAAAATGGCCGTCAGGGTGGTGTGTTCCCCCGGCATGGAAAACTCAAAAGAGGCTTCGGTGCTGATTTCCTGCTGCTGGTGGTCTTCCCACCGGATGAACCGGTTGCCTTCATGTGGTGTGGCGGTGAGGGAAATCTGCTCGCCCTGCTGGTAGCGTTCCCTGTCCGGCTCTGCCATGACGGTTCCCGCGCCCTCAGGCTCAGCCTTCAGGGCCAGCGTGTATCCCGTGTGTTCAAACTCCGCCACCAGATCGCGGTCTGCCTGGGCGGTGAAGGTGTATTGTTCCTGGTCGTGGGCAAGGTTTCCGTTTTCGCTCCATCGGACAAAGGCAAAGTCCTGGGCCGGTGTGGCTGTGAGGGTCACTTCCGCCCCGTCGGCGTATGTGCCTGCGCCGGTCACCGTGCCGCCCTCCTGGGGTGAGGCCGTGGCTGTGATCTGGTGGGTATCGGTGGTTTCAATCACAGTTACTGAATAATCTTCCACTTCCCCAAACTCGAAATTATCCATGCCACCCTCATATGAAAGATCCGGTTCAAAATCCGGATCATAAGTGGCGCAGGGATCCAAATAAAAATCCTCAGAATACCCCCACCATTCTTCACCGGGGAAGTTTTCATCATACTCTGCCGGTTCATAATATTTGAGTGAAACCCGCATACGGGTGTTGCCCGTTTTGGCATCTGCGGGAACCTTTACAGACTTTGTAAAAACTTCTGTTGCCCCCTTTTTTACCGTCTTCACTCCGAGGTCATATAACTCATCAGGGTCAAAAACCTGGTTCTGATTCCAGTCAATCCAGACCAGCACCCGCTCGTCATAATCATCGTCCCCGTTTTCGTTTGAAACAGTTACAGCCAGAACATAGGTACTTCCGGCTTTCACGGTTGCAAAAATATCGGTAAAATCACTATAGTAGCTCCCGCCACTGCTGTTGCTGATCCCGGCAAAAGATACATTGGCAATGAACTCATATTCATCATTTCCCGAAAAGCTCGGGCAGTATGCATCGTTTTTGGCAAGCACCGATGAATCATATTCAAAAGTACGTACAAACCTTTCAGGGTTCTTTTCTCTTATTATCCTGTTTTGGGCCGGCAGCTGGCTGGCTGCCAGGCAAAAGATTGCACAGATTAGTATAAGCTGTTTCATGGTATATTGTTTTAGGAATGAGGGTGTTTGGATCAGTAGGCATAAAAACTCTTTCGGGTAAAGTTAAAGTTAGACCAATCTGTGAAAAAATGTTGTAGTACCTGGTGTAATGTAAAGGTGGTCAACACTTATTTAATTGTAAGGGAATGATTTCAGTGCTGTCAAACAATCATCCTGCTGAAGCACAGTGCTGAACAATTTGATCCGGTAATGTGTTGATTAATAATCAAATTAGCTATTAACCAAATGTGAAAATGTGATGAAAAGCAAACTATTCAATTCTTCGGAAGAATCGATGAAAACTGCCATTTTCCTGCTTCGGGCAGGGTTTGGTATCATGTTTATTCTCCATGGTTACCCAAAAATAATTGGGGGTGTAGATACATGGACCTGGCTGGGTGAAAGCATGGGGCTTGTTGGTCTGGGGTTTGCTCCGGCTTTCTGGGGTTTTATGGCTGCAATTTCCGAGTTTGTCGGAGGTATATTGCTTGTGTTGGGATTGATGACCCGCCCGGCTGCATTGTTTCTGGCCTTTACCATGCTCATCGCAACCATTATGCATATTGCCAATGCAGACCCGATCAATTCAATTCTTCATCCCCTGAAGGGACTTGTGGCATTTGTTGCCTTGCTTTACAGCGGACCTGGCCGTTATGCCATTGATAACAAGTGGGCTTCCTGATGATGTCTTGATTTCTGAGCTTTTTATTCTTTCCTGCAGGATGCATGAGTCATGCCCTGACTAAAGTCATGCACGCTGATGGTTTCCGTATTGCCAAAACTGAAGCTAATGCAGTTGTTTTTGTAAGTTTTTTGAAAATCACTTCAAAAAATACTTACTTGTTGTGATAAATTTTGATTACATCCGGCTAAGTGTAAAAAACTTTTCGTAAATTGTACGAATCTGGTTTATTGATACATGATTCAGGTGTAAAGTGCGGTGTAGTTGAAACCTTTAATGGAAATATGCCGTATGTTTGTTTAACAAAAGGGCTGTTTGGGTTCAAATACAAGAATGAAGCCTGATATTTACAGAAAAGCAGTTGCCCTCGCTCCCGTTGCTTATTCTTACAACAGGGTCATCCTGAATGACGTGAGCCATCCGGCAGATTATGAAATTCTGGACTCCAATCCGGCATTCAATGAGCTGACCGGTTTGGCTTCAGGATCCACCTTTGTAGGAAAGGTGTCCATGCTGCTTCCTGAATCTCCTTTATCAAGGGGGGATTGGATCGCATTCTGCGGTCAGCTGGCTATGGAGGGCAATTGGCAGCAATCTGAAAAGGTTGTTCGGATTAACGGGGTTAACTACCGGGCCATCATCTTCTCCCCGGAAGTTAAATGTTTTGTGACATTGCTTTCAGAGATATCCTCCAGGGGAAACCATGCACCCGATACCCCTGAAAATCCCGAAAATACACAATTGAGGGTGGACGACCCGGATCGCTTCAGGGCTTTGTTCCGTTACCAGTTGATGAAGGGCGAGAAAGAGCGACACGAAATCGCCTCATCCATTCACAGTGAGATCGGACAGTCTATGACGGTCATGATGATTGAATTGGGTTACCTGGCTGAACATCTTACCGGGAACCCCCGCGAATGCAGCGAAAAGGTCAGCGCGTTGCTGGAGCTGAATAACGGGACGATAAAAAAAATGCAGGAGATCTCTGGGTGGCTTCGGCCGGGGGTGCTGAATGATCTGGGGCTGGCATCTGCCATTGAATGGTATTGCAGGGAGTGGGAGCGAAGTACCGGGGTGAATTGCCGGCTTTCTTTGGCTGAATGCAATATGAGCGAGGATAAAAGACTTACATTGTTCAGGATCCTTCAGGAGGCTTTGCAGAATGTAAAATCCCATTCGGGGGCATCAGTTGTGGATATTGGCCTTTCCTGTGATGAATCGTTGATCAGAATGACCATTCATGATAACGGAAATGGAATTCCTGAAGAGGTAATCAGGAGTTCCAAATCAATGGGTTTGTTATCGATGCAGGAGAGAGCTGCAATGGAAGACGGTTCTGTCCGTTTCACCTGTAACCCCGGCTGCAAAATTGAAGCGCAAATCCCGGCCGGCTGAAAGCAAAAACAAGTCAAGAGAATATGAAAATGCTTTAAAATATACGTTATATGAAGATATTGATAGCAGATGACCATGCAGTACTTCGTGAGGGGGTCCGGCAGGTTCTGAGTACGCTGCCTTCTGTCTCCCTTATTGATGATGCCGATAACGGCAATATTGTTTTATCCAAACTCAAAAAAAACAAATATGACCTGATGATCCTGGATATATCCATGCCCGGGATCAGCGGGCTTGACATTCTTCAGCATATCAAGGATGCGGGTTTGGAGTGCCGGGTTATTATTCTTAGCTTTCACCCTGAGGAGCAGTATGCCAACCGTGCTTTCAAGCTGGGGGCTGTCGGGTATATTTCCAAAAATTCTTCCTTTGCCGAAATTAAAAAGGCCATTGAAAAGGTGGCTTCCGGAGGACGTTACGTGTCTCCTGACTTTGCAGAAAAGCTGGCTTTTAATGAGAATGCCGGGCTTTTGCCCCACGAGAGATTATCTGAACGGGAATTCCAGGTAATGATCATGCTTGCACAGGGAAAAAGCATTTCTGAAATTGCCAACCATATATTTATTGCCGATAAAACAGTGAGTACACATCGTGC
>PWIY01000202.1 GCA_003560215.1 Bacteroidales bacterium
CCCTGGTTGATCCCAGCCGGGCAGATATTGCAGAACGGACAATCGAAGTTGAAAACCCCTCCGGTCAGGAGATTCATTTATACCTGAAACGGGAGGCGGTCTTCCATCTGTTGCGTGACGGGAAGCCTCACGCCGTTTACAGCCAGCGTTCATTGAACAGGGCGTTCCCGGATAACCGCAGGGAAATAAGGCGTTTTCTCAGGGATAACAGGATCAACTTTGAAAGCAGGGAAGACATGATCCGGTTGTCGGAATTTGTGTATTCCCTGGAAAACTAAGGAAGCATATATTAAGGAAGCAGATCATTCCCGACAGGCAGCTCCGAAAAGGTGATCCTTCCGTTTTTGTCAATGCCCTGAACGATCACACGCACATTTCGTACATACTCATCAACGGGGAAGGATACATTTGCTTCCCCGTTTTCATTTGGCTCCAGCACAGGCTCCCAGAACAGCGTCCTGTTCATGCCGGTTTCCCGGTAGAGACTTGTATCAATCATGCTTTCAAACGTCTCGGCTGGTTCATGAAACCCTACCATTAAATACTCATAGCTGGGACGTCGCATCTGGTCACTTCTTCTGGTGTATAACAACAAAGCCCCGTTGGCACCACGACTTCCCAGAATGGCGGCGTTGGCCCCGGTGATCACGGCCAGCCTGTCCACATCATCCACGCTGATGTTCAGAAATGCCCCACGGTCCACCGCCATTTCATCCACCATAAATACGGGCTCGTTGGAGAAATAGATGCTGCTGGGTCCGCGCAGGATAATTTCTCCGCCAACCACGCGAAGCCCCCTGACACGCGTCCGGAGAACATCCATTATATGACTGTACTGATCACGAATGTCTTCAAAGTAAATTACCTGATTGGGCTCACCAAACATCGACAGTGGCTCCGTCTTGGCCTGGGTCATCTGCCGCTTGCTTAAAACCGTTTCCGGCCTGGAAACCCTTTCCCAGTCCTCTCCTTTTGAGGTAACCTGCCGGGGTCTGGTGAAAAAATTCCTTTTGAATTCAAGGTCTTTAAACTCTCTGGTTTCCAGGCTGATGTCCATGATGCGCCTTTCATACCTGTCATCGGGCCGTATTTCAGCCGTAAACATTCCTTCATGTTCAATGGTCTCGAATTCAAATTTGCCCTCCCTGTCGGTGGTGGTTTCATAGATTTCCACTGTTTCTTCCTCTGAAATGACGGCCAGTTCGAGGTCGGTGATGCCCGTGTCGCGTCCGGAGGATCTGGGCGACATTTTCCCGCTGATGGTAATCCCTGAAGGAAACTCATGCCGGATTTCCGGAAACTCTCCCGCTGCAATGGCTTCCCAGTCGAATCGCTTCCAGCCGTGGGTCATCATGACCAGATCCAGCGCCCTTGCAGGGTCACCGTCCGGTTCTGACAGGTAGTAGCCGGGGTCTTTTGTCTTATAGGAGAGGTCCCCGAAAATGAGTAATTCGGAGGCGATATTGGCCGCATAATCGGGTGACTCTTCGTCCGTATCAATGACCGCCAGCGAATATGATCCGTCGGATGCACCATCCGGCAGTTGAATGTCAAAAGAAAGCCCCTCGCGGGATTCCCCGTCAACACTTTCAACCGGTGTGGTGCTGATGTTTCCCAGGCTGGCTTCAGCGATGTCGTCGTGGTTGACAAAGACAAGCCTTTCAGCAATGGGCTGGCCTGCCGCATCAAAAAGCTTGAGCTGGCAAATGCCGGTGGGGAAATGACCGGCCGGGATCGAAATATCTTTCATTCCGTCATCCAGGGTAATATGCTCTGCAAAATGGGCTTCACCCCTGGTCTGGGCAATGAGGAAAACCTCATCGGCCTGTGGCAGTGATTCACTGTCCATATTGGTCCGGATCTTAACTTCGACCGCTTCATCAGAAACGTCGGCAGACAAAAGGTAGCCCCTGGGCAATGAAGCCGGTAGCCTTACACGGTCCGTGTCGCCATTGGAGTAGCGTATATTGGCTCTGTACCGCCTTCCCTCCTCCGGGGTAAATGAAAAACTTCCCATCCCGTTGTGAAAGGTGGAGAATTCAAGAACCTGATTTCCGTTGTCGTCGACCAGTTCTCCCGTGGCCTCCACACCGGCACCAAGCTTATTGGCCGATTTAAAGGCCACCCGGTTTTCTTTCCCGGCAATCAGGTTGCCCCCTTCAGGGAAAAAAGCAAATTGCATGTTGCCCTGTTGGCGACCGAGTGAAAAGTTGAACCACCGGTTTTTGATGATGTCCCAGCTCTTTATGAAGTTTTCCTCAATGGGATTGTACACGTAAATGTCTTTGGTAAAGAAAAACTCATCCCCGAAGTTCCGCATCCAGTCGGTATAGGCCCGTAACTGGTAATTGCCTTCGGAGAGAGAGTCAGGAAGATAGATGTCACCGTGGGCCATGCCGTTTTCCAGACGAAAAAGCATGACTTCGGCAATGCCGTCCTGCGTATCGATGAGTTCCACATAAAAATTGGTGCTCATGGTGTCCGGCTTAAGCGTGGTGGCGTTTACAAGGTAGGCCTTTACCCAGATGATTTCACCGGCCATGTATTCCTGTTTGTCGGTATGCAGGAAGGCAGTTTGCCCGGGATATTCAGTGTTCAGTACCTCCAGTTGCTCCAACAGATTGCTGTGTGGATTACCGGGGTTGTCCCGCGCCATAGATTGGCTGGCACCTGAAAGCAGGAAGAGTCCCGCCAGAATGATCGCCAGATATTTTCCGTTAAAAATTGACATGGTTGACAATTGCTTTGAAGAATAAAATGATTGTTTTTCAAACCACAAGATACAAAAAAATCAGGACATTGGGAACGGGCCGGAGGGGTGAATCCGGAGGGCGGGATGTTAATGAAAGTCAAATGGAAGCCAAAAAAAGTTAAACAGGGTTTTCTGGTCGGTGATAGTGGCTCCCGGGGCATGAATTTGCCGTTTTTCGGGTTGATTTTCTATGAGAGCCCTGATAGTTTTGTAAGAAGGAGTGGGGAAATAAGCAACAAATAAATCGAATTATAAACCAAAAAAACAACAACATGAAACGAGTTTTCATTTTATTTGGTATGTTGCTATTTGCGGGGACAACCCTGTTCGGGCAACAAATCACCGTTACCGGTACAGTTACGGATGCCATGGATGGTGAAACCCTGCCTGGTGTGACCATACAGGTTCAGGGCACCGAAGTGGGTACTGTAACTGACATGGATGGTAATTATGAGATTTCTGCGCCCGCAGACGGAACCCTGGTGTTCTCATTTGTGGGAATGGAGACCCGGGAAGAGCCGGTGGACGGGCGCGAGGTCATTGATGTGGCACTGGAGTCAGACGCTGTTGGCCTGGAGGAAGTGCTGGTTGTTGCCTACGGAACTGCTACGCGGGAGTCGTTTACCGGTGTGGCCGATGTGGTCGACTCCGATCGCATTGAGCGCCGGGCAGTTTCCAATGTTTCACGGGCACTGGAGGGTACCTCACCCGGTGTTCAGGTAACAAGCGGTGGCGGTCAGCCCGGTTCAGGACAGGAGATCAGGCTGCGGGGCTTCGGATCCATTTCCGCATCCAATGAGCCTTTGATCGTAGTTGACGGGGCGCCTTTCGACGGGGATCTGAGCGACATCAATCCCAGTGACATTGAAAACATGTCGGTACTGCGCGATGCTTCTGCTGCGGCGCTTTATGGTGCCAGGGGAGCCAATGGTGTGGTCATGATCACCACCAAGCGCGGTGATGATGCAGCTCCGTCAATGAGTTTCCGCTCATCCTTTGGCGCAATTGACCGGACCATGCCGGATTACCCCCAGGTGGATGAAAGGGACTTTATGCTGCTTACCTGGGAGGCCGACAGGAACATGCGTCATTTTGAGATGGGGATGGACCTGGAAGCGGCCAACCAGGAAGCTGCGGCAAACCTGATTGGTAACCTGGGCGGGTATAACCCCTTTGACATGCCGGCGGAGGATTTTATTCAGGTAAACCCGGACAATCCGTGGCTGGCTGATTTCAATCCCAATGCAAACTTGCTCTGGAGTGATGACTGGAAGGATCATATTTTCCGTACCGCCGTGAGGCATGAGCACCAGTTCAGTGTATCGGGCGGAACGGAATTGAGTGATTATTACATTTCACTGGGTTACCTGGATGAGCAGGGCATTGCCGTAACTTCCGGCTTTGACCGAATTTCGGGACGGGTGAATGTGAATACCCAGGCCACCGATTGGTTGGAAACAGGGTTTAACCTGTCCGGTTCACTCACAGAGAGTGATTACCTGCTTGCAGAAGGGACGGCCATTACCAATCCTTTTTACTTCACAAGAGGTATTGGTCCCATTTATCCGGTGTATGTCCGCGATGAAGACGGATCCTTTGTGCTGGACGAAGCGGGAGAGAAGATTTTTGACTATGGAACGGGCGTGGGGCCGCAGGGAGACCGGCCTACCATGGGGAATGCCAACCTGGCGGGAACCCTTGAGCTGGATGATCGTTCGCACGTGAGGGAAAATGTCAGCGGACGTACTTTTGCCCGTTTTCAGATTCTTCCCAATCTGCGGTTTGAAACCAACCTGAGTGCCGACTACTCCAGCCAGTACACCACCACGTTCCAGAATCCGCAGTTCGGTGACGCTGCAGGTGTGGGCGGACGCGGCACCAAGCAGTATACACGGAATCTCAGCATGACCTTTAACCAGCTGCTTAATTATGATTTCGATTTTGCCGGCCACAATTTTGAATTCCTTGCCGGTCATGAGGCATATCGCATGCAGTTCAACCTGGCATCTGCCACTCGCTCCAATTACCCCGTTCCGGGGATTACCGAGATTGGCATTGCCACAACCATGGAAGGTTCCAATTCTTACCAGCATGAATATTCTGTGGAGGGGTATTTTACCCGCCTGAACTACGATTATGACAACCGTTACTACGGTTCTGTCAGTTATCGCCGTGACGGGTCCTCCCGTTTCCATGAAGACAACCGCTGGGGTAACTTTTTCTCACTCGGAGCTTCCTGGAGGGTCACACAGGAGGATTTCATGCAGGATATTGACTGGCTGGATAACCTGCGCCTGAAGTTCAGTTATGGCGAACAAGGGAATGACGGACTTCCATCCTATTATGCATGGCAGGCATTTTACGACCTCGGCTACCCCAATGTAGACAGGCACGGTGCATTGTACACCCGGCTGGAAAACAAAGAACTGGTTTGGGAGACCAATGCCAACACCAACATTGGTTTTGACTTCCGGGTATTCGACCGGGTAGAGGCCGAGTTTGATTACTTTATCCGCGAATCGGATAATTTGTTGTTTGAGGTGCCACAGCCCCTGTCAACAGGTATGACCTCCTACAGCATGAATATCGGTTCCATGGAGAACCGCGGCGTGGAGTTCAGGATGCTGGTTGACATTGTGCAGCAGCGGGATTTTTACTGGAATGTGGATTTCAACATTACCCACCTGAACAACGAAATCACTTACATGCCGGAAGAACTGGAAGGTATGGTTGACGGCACCAAACGCCTGGATGTGGGAACTTCACTGTATGACTACTGGCTGAGAGAAGTTTCTCATATTGATCCGGAAACCGGTGCCACTCACTATTATTACGATATTACGGATGAGAACGGAGAGGAAACGGGTGAGCGCGGAACCACCACCGACCACCTTGAGGCCGACAGGTATTATGTAGGCACTGCCATCCCGGATGCTTTTGGTGGAATTACCAACACCATTAATTTCAGGAACTGGGACTTTTCCGTTCTTTTAACCTATAGCATTGGAGGAGAAACCTATGACAATGTATATGGCGGAATGTTCGACGGACGATTCTGGGCCGGTGACTATGGAAGCGCGCTGCACGCCGACCGCGTGAATCGCTGGAGACAACCCGGTGACGATACGGGTCAGCCACGCGTACAGCAGGGCAGTGCTTCGCTTTATGCCGGCACAGCAGATAACCGGCTGTTTGACATGACTTATCTTTCATTGCAGAATGTGACACTGGGGTACAGTCTGCCGGCCGATCTGGCACAGCGTTTCGGGATGAATTCGGCACGTATCTATGCCACCGGCGATAACCTCTTTATCTGGAACGATAACGAAGGAATGGATCCGCAGCACAGCTTTGCCGGAACCACCGATTATACCTTCGTGCCGGTTCGTACAATCACATTCGGTCTGAATCTTCAGTTTTAGTAACCTCCAAAAAGACAGGAACAATGAAAATAAACAAGATATTTCTCAGTATGTTGCTGCTTGCTTTTGTGCTAAGCAGCTGTGAACAGGACTTTCTGGAAACGGCCCCTACCGATCAGCTGGAGGCCGGAACCATGTTTGAATCCCTTGAGGGCGCTGAAGCTGCCCTGAACGGAATGTACCGCTATATGTTTGTTTTTGATCCGGAATACGGAAACCATGATGCATTTGGCCATATGGCCGTGAATCATGACGTGGATATGCTCGGGCAGGATATGGTGGGTCATGTGCTGGCACACGGATGGTTTGGGCAAATGTATGCCTGGCGGGTACACCGGAATGCAGATGGGGGTATGACCCATTTGCGCTGGTATGTGTATTACAAAGTCATCCTGAATGCCAATATGATCATTGCCAATGTGCCGGATCTGGAGGATGCACTTCCCACAGAGCGTGACATGTTGATGGCACAGGCCAAGGCAGCACGGGCTTTTTCTTATTATCAGCTGGTGCAGCTATATGCCCCGGCCTATCATGTAGACCCTGATGCCCCTGCTGTACCGCTGTACACAGAACCATCCGAAGACGGGCATCCCAGGGCTTCGCTGCGTGAAGTATATGAGCAGATCGAGGCCGACCTTTCGGCAGCCATTGATCTTTTTGACGGCAGCACGGCCCAGGCTCACAGATCCCATATCAGTCTTCCTGTGGTCCATGGACTGTATGCACGAACCGCTTTGGCCAAGGGCGAATGGGACCAGGCTCGTCAGCACGCGGAAACGGCCATTACCCTTTCCGGTGCCAGTCTGTTTACCGTGGATGACTTTCCTCCGGCATTCGAAAGCATTGCCACCTACTCCAGGAACCAGCTGTTTAACGATGTGGGTGCCAGTGAATGGATGTGGGGGATGGAGATCAATGAGGAACAGGCCACCATTTTTGCTTCCTTTTTCAGTCATATGGATGCGCTGACATTCAGCTATGCCCAATTGGGGAACCAGAAACTGATCAGCCATGGCGAGGACGGATTGTATTACCGGATGTCGGACACCGATGTTCGCCGCAATCTTTGGGTGGCCCCGGAAAATGCCGAAGAATATATGGTGCCTTATTGCCAGGTGAAGTTCGTGACCCAACGGGACGGATCCTGGGAAGGGGACTATGTGTTCATGCGACTGGCCGAAATGTACCTGATCAAGGCTGAAGCAGAGGCCAGGGACGGATTGTACGATGATGCCGCCCAGACGCTTTATGAACTGATGCAGAACCGGGATCCGGAGTATGAATTGTCAACCGCCACCGGAGAGGATCTGATCGATGAGATCATGTTCCACCGTGCGGTTGAACTCTGGGGTGAAGGCTTCAACTGGATCGACCTGAAACGCACAGGAGAGCCGCTGAATCGCCAGAACAAAGGCCACAGCGAACAGCTGGCCATTACCCTCTATGAGGAAGCTGACACCGACCGGTGGATATGGCTGATCCCCACGGATGAGATCAACGCCAATGACGCCATCAGTTCCGGTGATCAGAATCCATAATGGGTCTGAACCGGCTCTGACCGGATTACCGGATTTTATTCCGGCATAAAAAAGCCCCGGCGGTTCAATCCGTCGGGGCTTTTTATTATGCTGCACGATCCTGCATGCTTTACTTTGTATCCCACCAGACCCGGTCAAACAAACCGTCTTCATCCGGAATGTTGTCTTCATTTCTTTCATACTCATTCTGCGGGTACACAAAGCGTCTGGGAATTTTTCCTTCCGGTGCATCTTCGTAAGGAGTCAGTTCAGGGTAACCGGTCCTGCGAAAGTCCGTCCAGACCTCGGGGTTCAGAAACAGTGCCACGTACTTGGCAGTCATGACCTGTTCAAGTGTTACGTTTTCGACGTAAGCATGTTCGTCTTCCCAGGCGGCATCTTCAATGCCGCATTCCCGCAAGGAAGCAATCACCGCCTCACTGAAGTGCTGGTCGGCCAGGTTTTGATTCCCTGTTTTCAGATACACTTCGGCTTTGATGAATTTTTGCTCTGTATAGCTGATCAGTGAAACGGGTGTATCGTATGAAGCCACATTTTCTGAAGGGAGCGATGCGTTATATCTTCCCTCTCCCGGAGGGGTTCCCTCATACTCTCCGTTGGCATCCATCGCAACGAAATATTGCAGGCGGGGGTCGTTGTTCTCATTCAAAAGATCGGTGAAAAACTGTCCCACCCGGGTGTGTCCCCTTTCGTTGTCAAAGAAAAAGTGGGGGTTCACCTGATCCAGGTTCTGATCAAATTCGTAAGCCATATCGTCACCCCGGTTGGCGAATAATTCACTGGTATTGATGTGGTCCAGTATTTCTGCGTAATCATCATGGTAATTTGCCGTCCTGAGCAGGTAGCGCAATTTGATGGCATTGGCTGCCCTTTCCCATCTGTCAAGGTCACCTCCATAGATCGGGTCTTCAATGCTTCCGGGCTGCATCTGCTCTGTGAGGGCGGCTTCACGGAGGTCTGCAATCCCCCTGTTGATCAGCGACATGATCTCTGCATAAATGATGTCCTGACTGTCGTAGGCGGGGTAGGCTATTTCCTCGAAATAGGTTGCTGCAGCAGAATAGGGGATGTCTCCCCAGGTGTCTGTCATAAAACCGAGGCTGTATGCCTGAAGTATATTTGCCATCCCGCGGTAAGCGGGGGCTTCTGTTTCATTGGCCAGTTCATTGATCTCTTTGAGTCTGAAATGGATCTCGTTGTAATAAAAATACCAGATGTCGTTGGTGTGCCCGGGCTCCATGCCGTAACGGTCTATCTGGATGAAAGGGCCCCTGATTCCGCTCAGTTGCTGCGTCCATTGCAACTGATAGCGGGCCATGTCAAGACCCTGCCAGTATGCAATCAGGTATTGCGTATAGGGCATCAGCGATTGCAGGTCTTCTTCCGGGGTGGGTTGCTCGTCCTCATCCAGGATATCGCAGGCTGAAAGGAGCATCCCCATGGCAAGTAACGGAATCATCAGAATTTTCAAGCACTTCATAAAAACTTATTTTTTGGTTTAATGTTTTTGTAAAAATACGAAAACCACGGTGCGTAAAAAAATCTGCCATCGGCCTGGCCGGCAAATTGTATCTGACCATATACGGATATTTTATTTAACTTTATCGGGAACTTTTGACGTTTTTTACACCCAAATCATCCAGGCATGCTCCGTATCAGGCCTTATTCCGGGTGTCTGCCACCGGTTTGTTCGCTGCGCACCCTTTTTGGTAAGCTTTTACCGTTGGTGCTTATCATTGCTTTTGGCTTTTCTTCAAATGCCCAGATCTCCGTAGGAGGAACCCCGGCCGGTTTCAGTAAGTCCGTTGCAGATATTCCGCTGGTGGATCTGAGCAATCATGCGTCTCTGACCAAAGACAGCGATAAAGAGGAAGATCCTTTCGGCCCCATGAAAGCCGGGGTCGGGATTCCGGTAGCCATCGGCCCGGATGAATATGGGCAATTCCGCCAGCTGGAAAACGGGAAATGGCTCTGGCAATTAAAACTCCATGCTTCCGGTGCACTGGCTCTGGGTCTGGTATTTGAAGATTTTTTCCTGGGTGATGAAGACCGGATGTTTGTGTATAACACAGATGGCTCGTTTCATGCGGGGGCCTTTACTTCGGTCAACAACAATCCGGAAAATGTGTTTTCCACCCACATTGTGCCCGGCGATACCCTGGTGATCGAGCTGGAAATGGCAGAGTTGCCCGGTAAAACGTCCGGACACGCTTCAAGGTGGCAGGTCGGTGAAGTGATATTCATCGACAACGGGGGCGGGTTGTCGCTTTTTGATGGGACGAAAGACCTGGGAAGTTCAGGCGACTGCCAGGTCGGGATCAACTGCCCTGAAGGCAACAGCTGGCAGGACGAGAAAAGGGGGGTGGCGCGCATATTGCTGCGCGAAGGGAACTCCTGGTATTGGTGTACCGGAAGCCTGGTAAATAACACCGCACAGGACGGTACCCCATATATGCTCACCTCTGATCATTGCGGCGAATCTTCTTCACCAAATGATTATAACGTTTGGCAGTTTTATTTCAATTATGAAAGACCCGGGTGCGAAGAAACGGGTGTGCCCCCCAACAATATGATCACAGGGGCAACGCTGAAATCAAGGGCTCCCCTTAGCGGTGGCTCTGATTTCAAACTGCTGCTCCTCAGGAATGCAGTTCCTGAATCCTACCATCCTTATTTTAACGGCTGGAACCTGACAGAAACAGCAAGTCCCGAAGGCGTTGGCATCCATCATCCGGCCGGGGACGCCATGAAAATTTCCACCTACACCTCCGGTCTTTCCACCTCCAACTGGCCGGGATCTGCCAATGCCTTGAACAATGCTTTCTGGCGGGTAAACTGGGCAGAAACCCTGTCGGGTCACGGGGTCACCGAAGGTGGATCCTCAGGTGGGCCGCTCTTCGATTACAGCGGGCTGATCGTCGGAACACTGACTGGTGGGGCTTCCAGTTGCACCAGGCCCGACAGTCCTGACTTCTATGCCAAAATGAATATGCACTGGGATGCCAACAGTGAGTATGACAGCCTGCAACTTGCACCGTGGCTGGATCCGCTGGAGGCAGAGTTGCTTTTCCTGGAAGGGTATGACCCCAACAGCGACCCGTATCTGCCTCCTGCCGGGCTGAAGGCCACCCATGTAAATGAAGATCGGGTACAGCTGCAATGGAGAAAACCCGGTGCACTGACCGGGCCTGAAGGCTGGGTGGCCTATAACACCAACTTTTCTCATCTGACCTGGCAGGAACCGCAACGGGCCACCTTTTTCAGATCGACTGATTTTGACTTCAGTTACCCGGTTCACATCAGCCGGATCGCCCATTATTTTATTGAGCATGCTGACCACAGCTGGCCTGACAACCGCTTTTCTTTTGTGATCTATGGCGATGACGGTGAGCGTGTGCTGTATGAGTCCGGCTTGCTTGAAGCCGGAAAAGACCGGCTTGTTTATCATTATCCGGAAGAGCCAATAGACATAGAGGAAGATTTTTATGTGGCTGTTGTTCCGCATGATCCGGGCGGACACCCGTCCAGTGCGGCTCAAATGCTTGATGAGGGGGAAGCCTGCCACTCTTTTGCGGGAGAACCAGGGGACTGGTCTCCTTACATGACTGAAGAAGGTGACCAGCTGGAACTTTATACCATGGTATACATTCTGGCCGGTCACAAAGACGGTCCAAAGGAAGCCCGGCTTGCGGACGGGAGTTCCGGGAAAGAGCCGGTCAGGCGAATCAGCCCCTTTGACAGGCTGGAAACTGAAGAAACGCAAATGTCCGTGGTTTCCGGCTATGCCAAAGCCGACGGGAATGAATTCAGCCTTGCAGGGTACAGGGTGTTCCGCAACAATCTGGAAATTGCCACCCTTGAAGATCCGGGGATCCGTGAGTTTACCGATACACTTCCTGATCCGGGGCGGTACGCCTATTATGTTACTGCCCTGTATGATGACAACACTGAGTCGCTGCGATCCAATGAAGCCCTCATCAGTGTGGAAACACCACCGCAATACCGGAATGTCCGTTTCAGTGTTGTTGATCAGGATGGTATGCCTTTGGAGGATGCTGCCGTGATAATCAGTTCCTATGTGGGGGAGGATGCCCCCCTGTTTTTTGAGGATTGGTCTGATTACCCGGATTTTACCTACAACCTCGATCCCTGGCGTTCCGATGACCCCCTTGAACAAGTCACTTATATGGCTGATGACTTTAGGTTTCCCGGTGCGGGTCAGCCTTTTGGCTTTATGACCTTTAACCCGGGCCTGACCGATCCGCCGGTTGATTTTCCCGCCGTAAGCGGCGACCGGTATGTGATCTCAGCCACTTCATTGCACGCGCCCGGGCGAAACGAGGACAAGTGGCTGATCTCGCCCCCCATTTACATTGATGAGAAGGCCCGGCTTTCCTTTTTTGCCCGTTCCGCTACCGCTGAATACGGCCTGGAACGAATAAGGGTCCTGGGATCCTCAGCGGGTGACAACCGGGAAGATTTCCGGTATCAGCTTTCCGCCGGTTCGCACATTGTAGTTCCGGTAAGCTGGACAGAATATACCTTCGGACTCGAAGACTTTGTTGGTGAAACCATGCACTTTGCCATACAATATGTGTCATATGATTCCTTTATGCTGATGGTGGATGCCCTGGGAGTGGAAAAGGCCGGCGGAAAATCCACGGGCGAAAAATTTTTGGTGACAGACCAGGACGGACTGGCTGAGGTAAGGCTTCCCAAAGGGCTTTACCAGTACCGGATCATCCTTGACGGGTATTCGGGTCACCGATCCGTTGTATCAGTGGAAGAAGCGGATCTTGAAGTGGATGTGGTGTTGACAGATGATATCCGGACCCTGACCCTTGCTGTTGAACCCGAAGAAGGCGGGCGGGTGATTGACAGAACAGATGCCGCCCCTTACACGGAGGGAACCGGTGTCACCCTTGAAGCAGTTGCTGCACATGGTTATGCTTTTCAGGAGTGGAGAAAGAATGACGGGGATGAAGCGGTAGGCTCAGAGCCGCGCTATTCTTTCACCATGGGTTCTGAAGATGTCAGTATAACCGCATTGTTTGAAGAAGATGATACGTCACTGGATGAAACAGACGGGATGGCAGGTCTGGCGGTGTTCCCGAACCCTACCCCGGGGCCGCTGGAAATTGAAGCCCCTTCCCACATTGAGTTGCGTTTTGTCCGCTTGTTCAACATCCATGGTCAGCTGGTGTATGAACAATCAGTTGAAGATATTTCTTCAAACCGGCTGGACCTTTCTTCTTTGCCTGACGGGATATATCTCCTGCAGCTGGTTGCGCGGGACGGGGTGGCCACCAGGCGCATCAGGGTCATCAGGTAATTGATCTTACTTGCTGCATCATTTTATGGCCTATTTGATCCTCAGGTTACCCAATTGGCAAGAAACATCTTTGCCTGTTTTTTGTTATTTTTACCATTTGAAATAGTTTTGTTGTATTCCGACTCCTTTTTTTATGATTCAAGCTAAACAGTATTTTGCCCGCCTTTCCTTATTCACCCTGGTTTTTATTTTTGTGTTTGCCGGTCTTGCCGCATCGCAGGAATACCGGCTGATTGATGCACACGGCCAGGAAAAATCAATTGGTGACGCCCGTGAGGATCTCTGGTTTTTTGATGATGCGGATGCGGTGATTCGTTATGTATCGGTTGTACCCGGGGATGCCGTTACCGGCACCCGTTATCCGGAAAAGGGATCCGGGCTGACCCTGAATATCTTTCCCGACAAGGAAATGGATGCCATCATTGAGCGGACAACGACCAATGTCAATATGACTTTTACCATTCGTGCCAGGTTGTCTGAGCCCGGATCCGGTTACCTGGTGATGTCAACAACAGAAGGACGAAGCCTGGCGACCATCATGAACGAAAGTGAAGGTAAGCTTTACCGCATGCTCAGCGACCCGGAAACCGGTGAGCACTATATGGTTGAACTGGATTACGACAAACTGGAAGTGCCGCATGACTGCCCGGTGGAGTATCCGCCAACGGTGACCCCCGGTGAAGAGCTTGAACAGCACCGGATCCGAAAACAGATGATGCAGAAGGAACTTGGTCCGGAAGACCATGCTGATATTGATGTGATGATTGTATTTACCCCGGCAGCAAGAGACTGGGCCCGGGACAATGAGGGGGGAGTCAGCAATACGGTGGCCATTGCCATGGAGTATGCGCAACTGGTTTCCGACAACAGTGACCTTGGAATTACTTACCGACTGGTTAATTCCCGGTTGGTAGATTATGAGGAAAGTGCCGAACCGGGTGCTGATCTGCGGCGTCTGACGGCAAGTCCGGATTTCAACCCCTTCGGTCAGACCCATGAGGGGATACCGATCCCCGGATATATGAATGAAGTTCACGACTGGCGTGACGAATACCGGGCTGACCTGGTGGCAATATTTGCCCTGGTGGAAGGTGTTGGTGGCCTCGGCTGGCAGCTTATGGATACTGGTGGCCGGCCAAACTACGGGTTTTCACTTACCCGGGTACAGCAGGCTTCATGGACTTACACCCACATTCATGAGATCGGACACAACATGGGTGCCCATCATCATAAAGAGCAGGACACGCAGGCCGGCCCCGGAATATTCCCTTATTCCGCCGGGTGGAGGTGGACAGGTGATGACGGAGGGAATTATGCATCGGTAATGACCTACGAAAGCGGCCAGCAATTTGATGACGGGGTCAGGCATAACCGTACACCTTATTTTTCCAATCCCGATGTTGAGTTCCAGGGCGTTGCCACCGGTCATCCGGAGGATGGTGACAATGCCCGTACGCTGAGACAAATAAAACAGGTGGTGAGTCAGTACCGCACCTATGATGTGCTGGCAATTGAAGGACAGGTATATGACGAGCATGATGAGCCGATGAAGGATGCCACGGTTGAAGTCAGTCAGCATGGTGCCATGATGCTCTCGCGTGAGGACGGTTCCTATGCCTTTCCTTATCTTCCCGCCGGCGGGCAAAAAATCAGTGTTTCCCGACCCGGCTATTATCCCATCGAGGAAGAGGTGCAGATTGACCCGGAGGAAACCGTCCGGCAGGATTTTTACATGGAAAGGCTCGTGGATATTGGAATCACCGGTTTTGTTGCACCACGCGATGCCATGTTGACCGGCCTGGACGGAGCAATACTCCGTTTTTCGCGGGACGGGGAACATTATACCGCCAAAACTGAGAATGGACATTTTGAAGTGGAAGATATTCCGGGCGGGTTTACCTACGACCTGATGGTTACTTATCCGGGTTATGCTGTTTACCGGGAAGATGTCGAATTGGGCAGAGAGGTGGATGTGCTTGATGATATTTTTCTTGACAGGGGCTTTCTGCCGGTGGAGGAGATAAGGGCTGACGAAACGGATGACTACATAGATCTGAATTGGGATACCCCTTCTTATGTTGGGAACTATCGCCATGATTCCGGGTCGCCCACCGGTGGGCTTGGGTTCCGGGATGTGGAGAACAGCTTGCTGGGGGGTGCCTATCCCCGTCATGCCTGGATTGAGCATGTGCGCTGGGTGACAAGCGATGACAGCAACAATGAAGTGACCCTTCGCATACTGGGACTGACCGCCGACGGACGGCCTGATCGCAACAATGAACTGTATGTGGCTGAAGGGGTCAGAAATAACCCGGGAACCTGGACTTTTTATGAGTTGCCTGAAGTTGTATATGCACCGTATGGGTTTTTCGTCGGAGTCGGCGGCAGTGGCGATGTGTTGCTGCAAACAGATGAGGTGGGGTTTCGCCCCGGTACCAACTTCTTCACATCCGACTTTGACCGATTCGATCTGCAGGATATGGCCGACAGTGATTTTGAGCGAAATTTCTTTATCCGTGCTTCCGGTTACGATTTTGGTCCCGGGCTGGAGCACGGACAGAAAGATGGCCCTGTAGTGGAACTGCAGGAAGATGCTGAATTGCAGGATATTTCCCTGAAATCCCCTCCTTTGGATGATTCCGCTTATTATGGCAAATTTGTGAATGACAGCCTGTTGGACGAACCGTTAAGTTATAACATCTATCTGGATGATTTCGATACGCCCCATGAGGAGGGTGTTGAGCATACCTTTTATCGTTTTGAGGGGCTGCCCCACGGGCGTTACCAGGCAGGGGTGCAGGCAGTATATGACGATGGGAAATCAGCCATTACAATCCGCGAAGTTTTTTCCGGAACGCCCAAATACATTCTCTCCCTGGAAGTTCAGCCTGAAGAGAGCGGCCAGGTTTCTCTTTCAGGGAAATTTCCTGAAGGTGAGGTCGTTCACCTGGATGCCGTTTCCTATGCCGGGTATATCTTTTCAGCCTGGAGGGATGAGGTATCTGATCTTTTGTCTGAAGATCCGGTGTATGAATTTGTGATGCCCGGCAGGGATGTGACCCTGACAGCTGAATTTGAAGAGAACCCTCAGGGCGCAGTGGCCCTTCAGGTATTCCCAAATCCGGCTACTACCCGGCTCAATGTGGTGGCTGACCATACCATTGAAGAGGTTCGTCTGGTGAACCTCATGGGCCAGGTCGTCCACAAGGCCGTCGATATCAATAACGGCCTTTACCAGATTTGGCTGGATGGATTTACTGACGGGCTGTATGTGCTTCAGGTAAGGACTTCCGAAGGCTGGGAGCATGAGCGGGTACAATTGCTCAAACCCTACAGCCCTTAAGGGAGAAACGACTCCTGCTATTCGTTGATCGCCTGAATACCAGGCAATACTTTCCCTTCCATATATTCAAGCAGGGCGCCTCCTCCTGTACTGACATAGCTGACTTTGTCTGCCATCCCCAGCTGACTTACTGCTGCAACGGAGTCACCGCCACCAACCAGCGAAAATGCTCCTTTTTCGGTTGCGTTTACAATGGCTTCTGCGATGGCCTTGGTGCCTGTTGCGAAATTTGACATTTCAAACACACCCATTGGTCCGTTCCAGAGAATGGTCTTCGCATTGGCAATAATGGCGGAAAACTTTTCGGTGCTGTCTTTGCCGATATCCACCCCCATCCAGTCATCCGGAATGTTGTCAGACTTGGTCTGCCTTGTGTTGGCGTCATTGGAAAATGCATCCGCGATGATGGTATCGGAAGGAAGGTGAAGCTTCACACCTTTTTCTCTTGCTTCAGCAATAATTTCCCGGGCCGTTTCCAGGTAGTCATCTTCACAAAGGCTGTTGCCGGTTTTGCCTCCCCTGGCCTTGATGAAGGTGAACATCATTCCGCCTCCGATAATCAACTCATCTGCTTTATCCAGCAGGTTGCGGATGATGTCAATTTTGGTGCTGACCTTGGCGCCACCAATGATTGCCACATAAGGTTTTTTTGTGTCGTTCAGCACTTTGTCAATGCTTTTCAGCTCATTGGTCATGATGTTGCCAAATACCTTATCATTGGGGAAAAATTTTGCCACGATGGTGGTGGAGACGTGTGCACGGTGTGCGGTGCCAAACGCGTCATTTACATATACATCAGCCAGTTGGGCCAGTTTCTCTGCAAAGTTTTCGTCTCCTTTGGTTTCTTCTTTATAGAAACGCAGGTTTTCCAGCAGCAAAACCTCTCCGGGGTTTAATGATGCGGCTTTTTCGCTCGCGGACTGGCCGATGCAGTCGTCAGCGAATTGTACGTCCTTTTTCAGTAGTTTGCCCAGATGTTCCCTCAGGTGCCGAATACTGAATTTATCTTCGGGCCCTTCCTTGGGCCGCCCCAGGTGCGACATCAGGATGACCGACCCGCCATCTGCCAGGATTTTTTCAATGGTGGGGATGGCTGCACGCATGCGTGAGTCGTCAGTGATCTGCAACTCTTTGTTGAGGGGTACATTGAAGTCTACCCTGATCAGGGCACGTTTTCCGGAAAAGTTATAATCGTTGATTGTTTTCATAAGTCACAAGCATTAAGTTCTACAATAAGAATAAAAAACCAGCACACCGGCAGGCAAAAAATTACTATTTTTGTTTTGTTTTTATGACTGCAAAATTACACATTTTTATTCGTTAAAATGATTCGTTAAATCATGCGTTATTATCAGGATCATATATCATCGACATAAAACGGACCAATTTACAGCATTCAATGAATCCTTATCCAGACGTTATCTCCAGCAAGCTCCCCAATACCGGGACTTCCATTTTTGCCGTAATGTCTCAGCTGGCACAGGAACATGATGCCATCAATCTTTCTCAGGGGTTTCCTGATTTTGAGGTATCGCCGGATCTGGTTGATCTGGTGGTGAAACACATGCGGGAGGGCCGGAATCAGTATGCCCCGATGCCCGGTCTGCCTGTCCTGCGCGAGGCAATTGCGGAAAAAACACACAGGCTCTATGGGGCAACGTATCACCCCGATTCAGAAATTACGGTTACTCCCGGAGCAACCCAGGCCATTTTCGCTGCCATCACCGCATTCGTACGCGAGGAAGATGAAGTGATCATCTTTGAACCCGCCTACGACAGCTATGTCCCGGCAGTTAAGATTAATGGCGGGATGCCCATCACATGCAAGCTGAAGGCACCTTCTTTTTCCATTGACTGGGAGGAAGTCAGGCGGCACATCACCAGCCGTACCAGGATGATCATCATCAATACGCCGCACAATCCGACCGGCAGTGTGCTTGGAGCCGATGACATGGCCGAACTTGAAAA
>PWIY01000309.1 GCA_003560215.1 Bacteroidales bacterium
ACCCAAAACATTACACGGTTCTTTTTCTCCTCCATAATATCTCTTTTTTTCAATATGACCAAAAATACGTAATTTTAACCATCTTTGAAAGATACACCAGGCTGATCGTATAAAATTTATAGCTATGAAAATATTGAATGTTGCAATGACCGTGGCCCTGATTCTGCTGGGGCAAAACCTGGCCGCCCAGGTGGAATTTGATTTTACTGAAGAGGCTGTTATATCCAGACTGAAGGAAGATGTGTACACCCTTGCTTCGGAAGAAATGGAGGGCAGGGAAGCGGGTACTGAAGGGGAGCGGAAAGCCGCGGCCTATATTAAGGAACGGATGCAGGAGATCGGGCTGGAGCCCCTTTTTGGAGACACCTATTACCAGCATTTTACCTTTCCCGGGGAATGGATCTGGGGGGATGACAATTATTTTACCTATCTGGATCATACTTTTGTGCATGGAGATGATTATTATGCCTTTCCCGGGGCGGAAAGCGGGAAAATGAGCGGTTCTTTTGTGCATGTGGGTTATGGCCTGACCGGCCTGGAAGATTTGGACGGGTATGAAACCTATTGTGATTATGCCCTGCATGGCGATATTGAGGGCAAGGTGTTTGTTATGGAGGTGTTTGTGCCCGAGGCACTGGATTCTCTCCTTGATGTGGCTTCATTCCAGGTTTTGCAGCAGAAGGTATCTGTGGCTGAAGAGCGTGGTGCTGCCGGGGTGATTTTTGTCAACACCAAATCTTCGAGGAGTGATCCGCCACTGAATCTGCGTGTGCCGGCGAATATGTTTGACCTGCCGTTGGTCTTTGCTGAGGATCACGTGCTGCATGCCCTGATGAGCGATCAGACTGGCCGGATTGAACTGGAAACAGATGTGTACCGTGAGGAACCGGCCAGCATGAATGTGGCGGGGTATATTGATAACGGAGCGCCGCATACGGTGGTGGTCGGAGGTCATTTCGACCACGTGGGCTGGGGTGGAAGAGGTTCGCGCAGCCCGGGCGTGCATGCCATCCATTACGGGGCTGATGACAATGCCAGCGGAACAGCCGGTGTGCTGGAGGCAGCCAGGTATCTGGCCGGCAGTGAACTGACCAGCCATAACTACCTGTTTATTGCATTCGGAGCCGAGGAAAAAGGATTGATCGGCAGCCGCTACTTCACAGAAAGTGATGCCTACGATATTGAAAGGATCAACTATATGTTTAACCTTGATATGATCGGGCGGATGGAGGATGAAACCCTGACCTTAATTGGTACCGGTTCCTCCCCTTCCTGGGATGAACTGATTGACCGGCATACCCCTGAGGGAATGACAATCCGGAAAAATCCCGGTGGCCGCGGAGGTTCGGATCATACCTCTTTTTATGTAAAGGATATTCCCGTATTGTTCTTTTTTACCGGAATCCATGATGATTATCACCGTCCGGAAGACACGGCTGACAAGGTGAATTATGAAGGAGCAGCACAGATCGTTTCACTGGCCATTGATATGATGGAGGACCTTGACCACCGCAACGACCGGCTGGCTTTTACTTCTACTACCTCCACCACCGACGATGCCCCTGCCCGCATGGAAGGGGTCACGCTGGGGGTAATGCCTGATCACGGTTATGAAGGTGAGGGGATGCGCATTTTGTCGGTTTCAGACAACAGGCCCGCCCGTCAGGCCGGCATTGAGAGCGGGGATGTGATTGTCAAGATCAATGACATGGAGATCCTGGAAATTCAGACATACATGGAAGCCCTTGGCACACTCAGGGAGGGTGATACCGCTACCGTAGTGGTTCTCCGCGGAGATGAAGAACACAGTATGGAAGTTGAATTGTAACAACAACAGGAGGTTATCCAAAAAAACAAATGTCATGCAGAAAGTTAAAGTCGGCGTAGTTGGTGCCGGCAGCTGGGCAACGGCCATTGTAAAAATACTGCTTCACAGCGTGGATAATGTGCATTGGTGGGTGCGGGAACCGGAAATTGCCGCTCACCTGCGTGAATATGGCCACAACCCCCTCTACCTGAGTTCGGTGAGCTTTG
This sequence comes from Bacteroidales bacterium, assembly GCA_003560215.1. Classification (GTDB taxonomy): domain Bacteria; phylum Bacteroidota; class Bacteroidia; order Bacteroidales; family UBA7960; genus PUPG01. The sequence continues at coordinate 2,035 of PWIY01000309.1, forward strand.
ATATGGACAGGGTAAAGGTGTCTCACGACCTGAACGAGGTGCTGAGGGAGGTGGATATCCCGGTTTTTTGTGTTCCTTCAGCTTACCTGGGTTCTGCACTTGCCGGTATCGACGCTTCCCTGCTCGAAGGAAAGCCTCTGGTCAGCGCCATTAAGGGAATCGTACCTGAAAAGAACCTTATCATTGCCGATTATTTCCATCAATATTATGGGATGCCTTATAAACAGCTGGTTGTGGTCAGTGGCCCGAGCCATGCCGAAGAGGTGGCCCAGGAAAAACTTACCTACCTGACAGTGGCATCACAGGATCGTGTCAATGCGGCTGCTGTAAGCGGGTTGTTTGCCTGCAGGTACATCAAGACCTCGCTGTCGGATGATATTTTCGGAACCGAATACGCCCCAGTGTTGAAAAATATCATTGCCATAGCCAGCGGTATCTGCAGTGGTTTGGGCTACGGGGATAACTTTCAGGCAGTGCTGATCAGCAATGCCCTTCAGGAGATCAATCGCTTTTTGGAGGCCATAAGACCCAATCATCGTGACATCAAAAAGTCGGTGTACCTGGGCGATCTTCTGGTGACATGCTACAGCCAGTTCAGCCGCAACAGGCGTTACGGACACATGCTTGCAAGGGGCTACAGCCCGCGCTACGCCCAGATGGAGATGAATATGGTGGTGGAGGGTTATTATGCCACCAAATGTATCAGGGAAATCAACAAAAACCACCAGGTGGAAATGCCGGTGGTGGATGCGGTATTTGACATTTTGTACAATGATGTCAGACCCTCTGAAGCCATCGCACAACTTGAAGACCGCCTGTCGTGAAAAGTCAGGGCCGCCGGAAGCTGCGGCCCTGAACCTGTTATCCTACCGGAATTCCATGGTGCTTTTTCCGGTGATCTTTTCGCAGTAATGGCATTTCAGCCTGATCTCCTCCTTGTCGGTGACAGTGAAGTGGGCCCGAACCTCTTCATGGTTGGTCACGCAATTCGGGTTGAAGCACTTGACAATGTCATTGATTTTGTCAGGAATCTCCACCACGGTTTTCTTCACCACCTGGAAATCACGTATTTCAATGATGCTGGCATGCGGGGCCACCAGGGCAATCTTGTTCATTTCTTCAGGGGCGAAATATTTGTTGCTCACCTTGATGATGCCCTTGGTGCCGTATTTTTTGCTTTCCAGGTTGGTGGCAAACATGACCATGTTCTCAAAATTCTCCAGATTTAAAATGCGGATAACCTGGAACATGGCTTGCGCGGGGATATGATCGATGACGGTTCCATTCTCAATGGCCGATACTTTGAGTTCCTTAACTTTCTTATTATTCATTGCTGCTGTTTTTAAAGTGGTCAAATCTTTCGAGTTATTTAATGCCGAGAATGGCGGCCATCAGGGCCTGGCGCACATATACACCGTTGAGTGCCTGTTCAAAATAATAGGCCTTGGGGCTTTTGTCAACGCTGGTGTGGATTTCATTGACCCTGGGCAGCGGGTGCATCACCCTGAAATTGTCTTTCGTGTCAGCAATCATGTCGGCGTGCAGGTTGTAAGAGTTTTTGATCCGTTCATATTCCAGTGGATCGCTGAAACGCTCCTTCTGGATGCGGGTCATGTACAACACATCTGAAGTGGGAAGCACATCTTCCAGTTCGGTGTACTGGTGGTAGGTCAGGTTCTTTTCCTTGATGTGCATCTTCACGGATCTGGGCAGCTTGAGCTCTACAGGAGACACCAGGTGGAAGGTGGTGTTGAAGTTGCAGAGGGCGATGACCAGGGAGTGTACGGTACGGCCGTACTTCAGGTCGCCCACCAGTGCCACTTCAAGGTTGTCGAGGGTGCCCTGGGTTTTCCGGATGCTGTAAAGGTCGAGCAGGGTTTGCGTGGGATGCTGGTTGGCGCCATCCCCTGCATTGATAATGGGAACGGGCGAGATCTCGGCTGCAAACCGGGCGCTGCCTTCAATCGGGTTGCGCATCACGATCAGATCAGAATAATTGGCCACCGTTAAAATGGTGTCGCGCAGCGATTCCCCTTTCTTGACGCTTGTGTTGGAGGCTTCCGAAAACCCGACAATCTTCGATCCCAGCCTGCTGGCTGCACTTTCGAAACTCAGGCGTGTGCGGGTGGAGGGTTCAAAAAACAGGGAAGCCACCACATAGTCTTCCATGATCCTTTGTACCGGATTTTTCTCAAACCCCTCTGCCAGCTGAAGAATCCGCAGTTGCTCCTCTTTGGTGTAGTCGTTAATGGATACCAGGCTTTTGTGTTTCATGTGTGTTGGATTTGTGCGTGATAAATGAAAAATTAAAATAAAGGGCAAAAAAAAGGGGGCTGAACGCCCCCAATGAATTATTTGCAACCGCAGTCGCTGCGGATCAGGTTTTTTTCTTTCAGGAAGTCACAAATGACTCCGCAAAGGTCGGGTTTGCCCACCTCCTGGAGCTCATAGCCGATTTTAACATTCGGTTTATTGATCCTGATGACCCTGTTCAGGTCAATGGGAGTGGCGATCACAACCAGGTCGCAGGGTGTGTTTTCGATGGTTGCCTCCAGGTCTTTTTTCTGCTGATCGCTGTAGCCCATGGAAGGCAGTACCGGACCCACTTCCGGATAATGCTCGAAGGTTTCTTTCAGTTTGCCCACTGCATAAGGACGCGGATCAACGAGCTCAATGGCACCATATTTCCTGGCGGTGGTACTTCCGTAGCTGAACCTGATCTCACCATGGGTAACGGTCGGGCCTTCTTCCACAACCAGCACCCGCTTTCCGCGGATCATTTCAGGCTTATCCACAAAAGTGGGGGAGCAGGCATCTACCATAACGGCACCGGGATTTACCCTGGCCACATTGTCCCTTACAAGCTGAAGATCGGCCAGGTCTGCGCTTTCAATTTTGTTGAACACCACCACGTCGGCAATGCGAAGGGTCGTTTCACCGGGGTAGTAGCTTAATCCATGACC